>JAXJVX010000273.1:0-4124 GCA_036308305.1 Acutalibacteraceae bacterium
ACAGCTACTGGCAACACCACAGGCACAGTTTCTTCTGTTACAAACACAACCGTTATATCCACTGACGCAACAAATAACGGTAACGTTCCCGGTAAACCTACTGTTTCACCGAAAATCACTCGTACAAAAAATGCAAGCGGTAATGCTTCTGATGCATTTGTAAAGAGTCTTAAAGGATACAACCTTACCATTATGTATCCTTGGGAGCAGTCAAAGCAAGGTACAACTCTCGGTGATTCTTTGGAAGCCTGCAGAAAAGAAGTTGAAAAGGAATTCGGTGTAACTATTACTGAAGACGGTTTCTTCTCTGGCTACAACGAAGCTCTTACTGCTTCTCTTACAGCAAGAAACGCTAAAGCTCAGGTATACATGCTCCAGAACTTTAACTTTGTTTCTTATTTCTCAAACGGCTACATTACTGACCTTACTGCAGCAATGAAGAATGCCGCTGTTGACTTCAACGATCCTTGGTATATTCAGGATGCACAGGCATTCCTCAACATTGATTACAAACAATATGGTTGGGTTGCTTTCAGCGGAGAATATACATTCCCCTACTGCATCATTTACAACAAGGATTATATCAAAAATGCAAGACTTACTGATCCCGCTGAACTTGCTTCACAAGGAAAATGGACTTGGGATACACTTATCAACTACTCAAAGAAACTTACAACTTCAAATGTTGTTGGCTTCGGTTGTCTTGATATGGGTTCAATGCTTGCTTCGATGGTTGAACCTAAGGGCGTAAGTGTTGTTAATGTTTCAAGAGGTTCAAAGCCTACTCATAACTTTAATAACCAGACTATCAAGGATGCTCTTGCTACAATGCAGAAGTGGGGCAATGAGAAGTCAGTAACACTTGACTTTATTGCTGAAGGTCATGACTGGACTTACGGTAAGACTCAGTTTGCAAAGGGTAATGTTGCAATGTGCTACGGTTTCCACGATACTATCAAGGGTCTTGCATCAAGTGAATATTCATTTGGCGTAGCTCCGTTCCCGACCGAGAAAGGAACTACATCATACACAAATGTCTGCATTCCGCAGTTTATCAACTTCATTCCTTCACAGTATCAGAAGGAAGCTGACAAGATCCTTTTCTTGAGAAATGAGATCTACAGAAATAATTACAGATATGCAGCTCGTGACTTCGCTATTGAGTGGGGCAGATATTTCTCAGAAGATAATGATGTCATCAATAATGCTTCTAACCTGAAATACGGTAAGAACGGCAACACTTCTGTATTCGATTGGTCATCTATCTCTCATGATAATGATGCAAATGCTACACATAGCAGTATTCTCAGCGCAGTTCTTAATAATGGTCAGTCAGTTCAGACAGCTCTTGATAAGTATTCATCAGCTCTTGATAAGAACTACGAAGATGTTTGGGGCTCACATAAGATTACTGGTAAAGTTTAATTCTACACTTTATATTTGACCATCAAAAAGGCTTATCTTTATTAGATAAGCCTTTTAATTTGCATTGAGTTGTTAAAAACTCGACAATCTTCAAAAACTTTGCATTAAAGACTTGCAATTTATCCTGTGATGTTTTATAATGTTATAGGCTAATTATTGCTTAAAATTTGAGCTTGAAAGGATGAACACAATGATTTATTCTAAAGAAGTTGAAAACATGTGTACAGTAGCCAAAGGCCCGAATCACGGTCCCTCTCCCCTTCCGGAAGAAGGTAAATGGGTTCAGGCTCGTGAAGTAAAAGACATTTCCGGTCTTACTCACGGTATCGGCTGGTGTGCTCCGCAGCAGGGTGCATGTAAACTCACCCTCAATGTAAAAGAAGGTATTATTGAAGAGGCTCTTGTTGAGACTATCGGTTGCTCGGGTATGACTCATTCAGCAGCTATGGCATCTGAGATACTTCCCGGCAAAACCATTCTTGAAGCACTCAACACAGACCTTGTATGTGATGCTATCAACACAGCTATGCGTGAACTTTTCTTACAGATTGTTTACGGTAGAACACAGTCTGCTTTCAGTGAAGACGGTCTTCCGGTCGGTGCAGGTCTTGAGGATCTTGGTAAAGGCTCACGCTCACAGGTTGGTACAATGTATGGTACCAAAGCCAAGGGTGCAAGATACCTTGAAATGGCTGAGGGCTATGTAACACGCCTTGCACTTGATAAGGATATGCAGATTACTGGATATGAATTTGTATCACTTGGAAAAATGACTGACTTCATCAAAAAGGGTATGGAGCCTAACGAGGCTTACGAGCAGTCAAAGGGTACATACGGCAGATTTGCTGATGCTTATAAGTACATTGATCCCCGTAAGGAATAATTAGAGGAGGTAATTGAAGATGGCTTTATTTGAGAGTTACGAGAGAAGAATTGATAAAATCAATAGCGTGCTCGCAGAGTACGGTATCTCCTCTGTTGAGGAATGTAAGGAAATTACACTCGCAAAGGGTATCGACTGTGATAAGATCGTAAGAGAAACACAGCCGATCTGCTTTGAAAATGCTGTTTGGGCATATACAGTAGGCGCTGCTATCGCAATCAAGAAGGGTTGCACAAAGGCAAACGATGCTGCTGCCGCTATAGGCATCGGCTTGCAAGCATTCTGCATCCCCGGATCAGTTGCTGAAAACCGTAAGGTGGGCCTTGGCCACGGTAACCTTGGTTCAATGCTTCTTTCTGAAGAAACCGAATGCTTCTGCTTCCTCGCAGGTCACGAATCATTTGCTGCTGCAGAAGGCGCTATTAAGATCGCTCTTAATGCAAACAAGGTTCGTGTTAAGCCTTTGAGAGTAATTCTTAATGGTCTTGGTAAGGATGCTGCATTTATTATTTCAAGAATCAACGGATTTACTTATGTAAAAACAGAGTTTGATCCCTATACTGAGGAAGTAAAGGTTATTTCTGAAACCCCGTATTCAGACGGTCCCCGTGCTGATGTTAAGTGCTACGGTGCTGATAATGTACCGGAAGGCGTTGCAATAATGAAGCTCGAGAATGTTGGTGTATCTATCACGGGTAACTCAACTAACCCCACTCGCTTCCAGCATCCCGTTGCAGGCACATATAAAAAATGGTGTATTGAGAACGGTGTTAAGTATTTCTCTGTTGCTTCAGGCGGCGGCACAGGTCGTACACTGCATCCGGATAATATGGCAGCAGGCCCTGCTTCATACGGTATGACAGATACAATGGGAAGAATGCACTCTGATGCACAGTTTGCAGGTTCTTCTTCTGTTCCCGCTCATGTTGAGATGATGGGACTTATCGGTATGGGTAACAACCCGATGGTTGGTGCTACCGTTGCAGTTGCAGTTGCTATTGAAGAGGCTAGTAAATAAGAAAATATAGCCTTTTCGAAAAAATAACACCTCTGAACTTGATAGATGAGTAAACAAAGCATCCGCATACAACCCACTTAAAAGTCCCGACAAACTCGGATATATTTTTAAGTGGTGGTATGCGGATGCTAATTTCATAACACGGGTTGCAACTGAATTACCTTCGCATTTGCTAAGCCATATCGCAAGACTTTCTGTTGACCCTAAAAACAGAATTATAATCCATTCACATGCTACTAATACACTTGCTATGAACTATGTTCACAAGCTTGATGAGAAGAAGTTTATACGCTCTCATTGAGAAATGTATACTGAATATATCGTTGTATTTCCTGATTGTGTAGGAATTTTGCCTTAGATGTTTTGTGGTACTAATTCATCGGCGAAGCAATCGCTAATAAGACGAAAGAATTCCGTCTTGTTATTTGGGGAATGCACAGCATTTACCGAGCAGGCAAATATTTCGATAAAACCTTTAGTCTTATCGAAACAGTTGAAAAAGCGGCTCAAATTTATATGTTGACTGCAAATTTGCCAAAAGTAAATACAATTATAGCTTGTGAGATGCAAGAATTAGCAGAATTTTTCGTGTTGATTATAGAAAAGCTTTTTTGAATAATTGATATGGAAGGCAAAATGAATTTAATTAAAAACAAATATAATTTAAACAGTTATTATTGTACTTGGACTTCACAATCAGATTTAAGGCGCATTTGCTCAGAAAATGAAATTGAATTTAGTTCCTCTACTCGCGATTTTTTGAATGACAAATATGTTTTTGGCGATAAGGGTTTGGTC
>JAXJVX010000274.1:0-1286 GCA_036308305.1 Acutalibacteraceae bacterium
ATTGCTGAAGAAATTGGCGAAGTTTTGACTGTCGGTGACGGAATTGCCACCGTCAGCGGTCTTAAAAACGCAACCTATGGTGAAATTTTGCTTTTTGCATCAGGTGTAAGAGGTATGGTACAGGACTTAAGGGATGGCGAAATAGGCTGTATTCTTTTCGGAAGCGATGAAGAAATCAGTGAAGGAAGCACGGTAAAAAGAACCGGCAAAACTGCAGGTGTTCCCGTTGGTGATGAATTTATTGGCAGAGTAGTAAATGCTCTCGGCGTTCCAATTGACGGACAAGGCGAAATTCATTCAGTTGACTATCGTGCGGTTGAAAATCCGGCACCTGGTATCATTGACAGACAGCCTGTTTGTGCACCAAAGGAAACCGGTATTCTTGCAATAGAGTGAATGATTCCAAGAGGCAGAGGTCAGCGTGATCTTATCATCGGCGACCGTCAGACTGGTAAAACTGCAATCGCAATAGATACCATTCTGAATCAAAAAGGCAAGGATGTTATTTGTATCTATGTTGCAATCGGTCAAAAAGCAAGCTCTGTTGCTCAGATTGTGCAGAATCTTAAATCAAGAGGTGCAATGGAATACACGATTATTGTCAATGCCTCTGCAAGTGACTCGGCACCGCTGCAGTACATAGCACCTTATGCCGGATGTGCATTGGGAGAGTATTTTATGGATAATGGGAAAGATGTTTTGATTGTGTATGATGATTTATCAAAGCATGCTATTGCTTATCGTTCCTTGAGCCTTCTTTTAGAGCGTGCTCCGGGACGAGAAGCATATCCCGGTGATGTGTTCTATCTGCATTCAAGACTCCTAGAGCGGAGTGCACACTTAAGCGATGAAAAAGGCGGCGGAAGTATGACGGCGCTTCCTATTGTTGAAACACAATCAGGCGATGTATCGGCATATATTCCGACAAATATTATTTCCATTACAGACGGTCAGATTTTTTTGGAAAGCGATTTGTTTTTTGCAGGTCAGCGTCCGGCAGTAAATGTAGGTCTTTCTGTTTCCCGTGTGGGGGGCGATGCACAGACAAAAGCAATGAAAAAAGCAGCAGGCGCTATCCGTCTTGATTTGGCACAGTACCGTGAAATGGAAGTGTTCACACAGTTTGCAAGTGACCTTGATGATGCGTCCAAAGCACAGCTTACTTACGGTCAGGGACTTATGCAAGTGCTGAAACAGGAACAGTATAAACCGTATAAGCATCACGAGCAGGTTATTATTTTAGTTGTTGTCTTAAATCATCTTTTGCAGAATATTGCACCGGGTAG
>JAXJVX010000275.1:0-6628 GCA_036308305.1 Acutalibacteraceae bacterium
GCTTATTGTAAGTGCGGCACGACTTATATCGGATATATTCAAAAGAAGCCCTGTTTTCAGAATTGGCGGAGATGAATTTTTAGTTATCCTGCAAAACAGAGATCTTGACGAGAAGGATGCGCTCCTTAAAATTTTCGATGAAGAATGTCTTAGCAAGTCTGTGGATACAGATAAAGAGTCCATTCCTGTAAGCATTGCGAAAGGTTTTGCAAGATATGATTCTGAAAAAGATACAAACTTTATAGATGTATTTAACAAAGCTGACGATGCTATGTATGAGAACAAACGAAAAATTAAGGGGCTGAAATAAAGCGTGGGAAATAAAAAAAGAAGATTTGCTGATGATGGCTGGGCACTATGGATTGACGGCGATGACAGAAGCACAATCTATTTAAATGAGTGGATAAATCCAAAAGGCAGAAACTATGTCGATATAAGTGTTCGTGTGTATGGAGCAAAAGAAACAAAAGAAGTCAACTTTTTTGTTCCCTTCGAAATAGAAAAAAACGAAATTGCTGATTTGTCATATATGCTCTCGGATAGTTCTGCTCTAAGAGCGTTGTTTAATACCAATGGTAAGGTTGATTCCGAAAAAACAAAATACACGTCAGAGCTTCGTTATGACAACAGAACTGTAAGCCTTATTAATCTTGCAAACGAATTTATTAAAGTAAAAAAAGTTTCATACGGAACGGTTATTACCGTAGATTTTGAATTTATCAAGGACTTTATAACATCCGATGAAGCATACCTGATATTCAGAATACCGCATAAAACATTAGATAAGATTTTTGCTTCGACAATAGATGTAGGTAGTATATTTGATAAAATAAATTCGTTGATTCAAAGTCCTATTATCTCTGAAAAATACGGATATTCAATAAGAATAAATGAGGCACGACTCCTGCCATCTGAAATTAATGAAATTGAAGTTTTGCATGAACAGCGAATAAGAAAAGCTCTCGTTACAATCTCTCTTGGCGATGAATACGAAATGAATGATTCAACATGCTATCGTATAAGACGCCTCGAAGAAGAGCTTAACAAAAACTACTCACCCAAAGATTACGATTGCGCAAATTCAATTACATACCAATGGGTTGAAGAACGTGATTCAAATATGAAAGCTCATTATAATTTTTATTTTACTATGGAACACAATAAAATCAGTAAATTAAGTATGATGATCTATCTTTTAGTTGTTTTCTTTTGCGGAGCATTTGGAAGTGCATTATACGATTTAATTAAATTTATAGTAAGTTTACTTTAGGAGGAGATATTTTGAATTTAAAATGCAGACTAATTTTAGAGGATTACAGAAAGCAAAGAAATGATTTTATAAAACTTGGCGATACGGTACATACAATGCTTTCAGATATAGTAAAGGAGCTTGGACTTACTGTTCTTGCAGTAGAGCACCGTGTCAAAGAGGAAAGAAGTCTTGCCGGAAAGCTTGAAAGAAAGGGCGACGGATATAACACCCTTGAGGATATAACCGATATTCTCGGTTGCCGTGTTGTTTGCTTCCTTTCTGATGAAATCGACAAAATCGGGCAAAAGGTTGAAGAAAACTTTGTTATTGACTGGAAGAATTCCTCAGATAAAAGAGCACTTATACAGGAAGATGCTTTCGGATATTTATCCCTTCACTACATTTGTTCACTGCCTTTCGGTGATAAGTGGCCCGATGAAATATGCGGAAAGAAGTTTGAAATTCAGATAAGAACAATCCTTCAACATGCGTGGTCAGCAATCAATCACGATATAGGATATAAGAGTGATTTTGGGGTTCCGAGAGAGGTAAGACGACAGTTTGCTCGCCTTGCAGGGCTTTTAGAGCTTGCAGATGATGAATTTGTGCGTGCCCGTGACAATATGGTGGGATATACCGAAGATATAAGACGGCGTATCATAACAGATGATGCTGATGATATAACAATCAATATGATTTCGCTTAATGAGTATGTTCAGCACAATCATAAAATGCAGGGCATTATTCGTGAAATTGCGGATATTGCAGGTGCAGAAATCAGCGAGATTGATCCGGAAAGCTATATTCCCCAGCTTGCATTTTTGGGGATAACAAAGCTCGGTGATATTGAGATGATGATAAAAGAAAATTATGACCTTGCTATGAAGCTTGCGGAGAAAGCATTATCCGCAGCGGAACTTGATATTGTTTCATCAAGCGTTGCACTTCGCTTTTTGTGTCGTGCAGAGCTTCTGAATAAAAACTATGATTTTGATAAAATCGTAGAGTTCTTAAAGATTTCTTTGGGAACAAAGGAAAAAGCCGAAAGGCAGGCAAAACACTTACTTCGACAAAAGGAGGAATGCTGATGACCGAAAGCTACAAGCATGCTTTAGAATTTGCAAAAGCAAAACATAAAGGTCAGAAGCGAATCGGTGGAGATGACTATGTAACTCATCCGATAGCAGTTTCGGAAATCGTAAAGAATCAAGGCTTTGATGAAATCTATCAGATAGCAGCACTCTTCCACGATTTACTGGAGGATACTGATGCTACAGAAGAAGAAATTTTGAAATACGGTAACAGACAAATCCTTGAGGCTGTAAACTTGCTGACAAAGAAAAAGGGATACGATATGGCAGAATATATAAATGCTATAAAGCAAAACCCCGTTGCTTTTGCAGTAAAGGCGGCAGACAGATTGCACAATCTACAGTGTGCAATCGTTACAGATGAGGAATTCAAGCGTAAATACATATTAGAAACCGTTGACTGGTATCTTGATTTTTCGATTGATATCCGAAAGGCTGTAAAAAGGCTTGCGGAGAGCCTTGAAACTCCGATGGCGGAATTGTCATTCCTCTACGAGCCAATAGAATCGTGGAAACAGTAACACATTTCAAAGGAGATATAAAAGCAATGTTCAAAATCAAAAAGACTCTCTCGCTGATTATTGCGGTATGCCTGTGTTTTTCAACACTTGTGCCCTATGCGTCCGCTAAGGAAAGTACTGAATACGCAACAAGAGAATATATTATCTCAGAATTTGTTCAATCTGTGGGCAGAAACCAACTAAGCGAAAGCGATGCGGTTTTAGAAATATTTTCCGATTCAGAAAATATTTCACCCGAATACAGAGATGACATCAGTCGCGCAATAGTAGGCGGTATTTTAAAAGGTTATGAAGACAGAACAATCAGACCAACAGAACCCGTAAGCAGAATTGAAGCAATGGTTATGCTTGCAAGATGTGTTCCCGAGCTTGAGGCATCCGGTGAAATAATAGAGTTTACCGATGTTCCCGACTGGGCGAAGGAGGAAATTGAATATCTTTCAAAAGCAGGCCTCGTAAAAGGCTATGGTGACGGCACAATGGGTGCTGACGACTTTATTACTGTTGAACAGGTTGGTCTGCTTGTTGAACGCAGTGACGAAGCACTGCGCACAGTTAACCCCGGCGACAGTTTCTATGGATACATCAATGAAAAGCAGTTCCGTAATGCCATTTTGGAAGAAACAACAACAATAGATCCTATCCATGGTGCAATTGTAACCAATGCAGATTGTTGGTCTCATTTTGATAATGTTTACAATGAAATCGCAGCCGATGAAAAAGAAATTCTTGAAAAAATTGTGAATGGGGATGTGGAATATGAAAAAGGTTCCCCTGAACAGCGTGTGCACGATATGCTCAAATGTATTGATGCAGACATTGCGGTAAATGAAAGCGACAAGAAGAATCTTACCGATATGCGAAATGCAATTATGAATGCAAAAAATGTTGATGAGTTTCTCGATGTTACAGCAGATATATATAAATTAGCCGGTATCAATGTTGCTTTTGATATTGACGTGGACTTAGACCGTGAAACCGGTCTGGCTTATCCTACATTCTCTGTTGCAGGGGTAGGTAGTGGTGGTATCATAGCATACAGAGAGAAGACAGATACCAAAGAATATAGAGATATATATGAGGAAATTATTGCTCTTTATCTTAAAGAAATCGGTGTAAAGTTTACGGAAAAAGAAATTGAAGATGCTGTTAAGCTGCAAAGAGAAAGCTCTCAGGATTTGGATCATTATTCTGCAATTTGTACCTGGCTTGCTTTTGCACAGTCATTCGAAATGTTTGATGAAGAAACAATTAAAGCGGAACTGGAAGATATGAAGAAAAGAAATCCTGATCATTTTGATGCAGAAACAGGAGAGTACACAGGTCCGTTCGCTCAGATTGTAAGCAAAGAAAGAGAAGAGGCAGATGCTACCTATACAGGCTTTGATGTTTGCGATGAATTGACAGATTACGGATTCACAAATCTTGAAAAAATAATTGTACCCACAGGCAAGATTGCCGATGCTGAAAAAAATCTGATTTGTGAGAAAAATCTCCCGGCTCTTAAAATTAATGCACTTTTAAAACTGGATGAGAACCTGAGCGTAAAGATAACAGAGAAAGAAAAAAGCTTATCTAATATCTTGGCATATTTCCCATTTATGATGTGCCTCACAAACAGTGCAGAGGAATTAAGAGAAGGCTTGGCGGAAGAAGAAGCGGAAGACACAAGCGATGAAGAAGCGTTTGAAGAAACAGCAGGTGTAGGCTTTGATGAAGGTATTCTCAGTGCGGTTAATCTGAACCACTTAAATCAGCTGCTTCCGGATGATATTGGCTTGGTTTACACTAAATATTATTATGAAGATGAAATTTCCTATGAGATAGTGGAAATGCTTAAGAATATAGGTGATACATATCTGGAACGTTTCCAGAATAGTTCATGGATGGCAAAGGAAACAAGAGAAAATGCTATTAAAAAGCTTGTAAACAATTTAGCAATTATCGGATACCCCGATAACTATACTTTCCCTGAAATCACACCGATATCAGAAGGTGGAAGCTTGTTCTCAAATACATTGAGTGTCAAACGTCATTATGTTTCTGAACTCATTCGTTGCAACGAAGAAAAAGAATTTATAAGAACAAAAATGTATATGTCACCCGATATGGTAAATGCTTGTTTCCTGCCCGAACTGAATACCATTAATATTCCGGCAGGTATCTTAAATGAGCCTTTCTATGACAGGGATGCAAGCTATGCAACAAACCTGGGTGCTATAGGTATGATTATTGCACACGAAATGGGTCATTCATTTGATAAAGAAGGGGCAAAGTACGACGAAAACGGATGTCTCAAAAACTGGTGGACAGAGGAAGATTATGCAGAATTTGAAAAGCTTCAGGAAAAATTTATAGAATACTACAATAGGTTTGAAGTTGTAGATGGTGTTGTGCAGGATGCAAATGTTACAATTACCGAAAATATGGCAGACTTTGCTGCAATGCAGATTATTATGGACATTGTTGGTGATGATAAAGAAGCTCAGAAGGAAGTTTTTGAGTCTTATGCGAAAATGTGGGCACAGCTCGGTACAGTTCCATATCTTACAGACAGTACACTTTTGAGCGATGTTCATGCAGCAAATGTTGTTCGTGTAAATGCTGTTGTAGCATCATTTGATCAGTTCTATGAAATCTATGGCGTAAAAGAAGGCGATGCGATGTATGTGGCGCCGGAAGACAGATTAAGACTTTGGTAATATAATACTTATTATATTATATAAAAAAATGGAGGGATTTTATTATGTTAAAATCAAAAGAATTAAGAGCAAAAGCGTGGGAGTCACTTAAGGGCAAGTATTGGATGGCGTTTGCTGTCGTCCTCGTTACAGGACTTATAGGTTCTGTTGGTAGTTCTTTCATATCGTTTGGACAGAATTTGAGTGAGGTATTAGGTTTGGTAGATCCGGCTGAAATGGATTCTACTATGGCATTAGGTGCGTTAGTTCTTAACGGTGTAGTGATAATTTCAGCAATTATCGGTGGTTTATACAGTATTTTTGTTACAGATGCGTTAACCGTAGGTGTTAACAATTACTTTATCAAGAATACTGATTCAAAGCCTTCATTTGCAGATGCTTTTTCAGGCTTCAAGGTTAAGTACGGAAGAAACATCGGAACATTGTTGCTTGTAGGTATCAAAACAGTTTTATGGACTCTTTTGTTCATCATTCCGGGAATTATAAAAAGCTTTGAATATGCTATCATTCCATACATCCTTGCAGATGATCCTGAAATTTCTTCAAAAGATGCTTTCAAGAAAGCAAAGCAGATGATGAATGGCAACAAATGGAGACTCTTTAAGCTTGAATTCTCATTTATCGGTTGGACACTTCTTTGTGTTTTAACACTTGGTATAGGAACATTCTTCCTTATTCCGTATGTAAATGCTGCAACTGCAGAATTTTATGTAGAATTAAAAAACAACTAAAAACATTTAAAAGGAGATTATTACAATGACTATTGAAAAGAAAATTAACGGAGAAGCATTAACCCTTATCGTATCAGGAAGACTTGATACACAAACAGCACCGGAGCTTGAAAAAGAACTTGACAGCGTTCTTGCAGATATCAAGGAACTCACCTTTGATTTTGCAAACCTTGAGTATGTTTCATCTGCTGGACTTCGTGTAATTTTAAAAGCTCAGAAAGCAATGAACGCACAGGGCAGCATGAAGCTCACAGGTGTTAATGACAGCATTATGGAAGTTTTTGATATTACAGGTTTCCTCGATATTCTTACAATCGAATAAGAACGAAGA
>JAXJVX010000276.1:0-2403 GCA_036308305.1 Acutalibacteraceae bacterium
ACTTAAAAGAGTGATTTATTCCATTGCACTTGCTAAGAAACTCAACAAGATAATAAAAAATGAAAATGATGAAGTATTGTTACATTTTCATAATCAATACAACCTTTATTTCTTTTTGAAATTGCTGAATAAATCAATAAAAAATAAAGTGAAAATTGCGTATACGGTACACAGTTACATATGGGCAGGTGAATGGGAAGATATTAAAAGTATCGTTAAGAAGCGATATTTTCAGGAGATATGTTGTGTAAGAAATGCGGATTATGTATTGGTTTTAAATGATATAACCAAAGATCATTTTACAAAGCATTTTGGAATTAATGAAACTAATATCTTTAAAGTAATAAACGGAGTTAACACTAAAACATATCATCAACTAACTGCCGGAGAAATAGATAGTCAAAAAACCGAGCTTGGATTAGAAAGCAAGCATATAATATTTCAAGTTGGATCTGTCTGTGATAGAAAGAATCAGCTCGGTGCTGTAAAAATGCTTTGCGAGTATTTAAAAAAACATAAAGATACCATTTATATGTATGCCGGAGGCATAATAGATCCGGATTATCAACAGGAGATCATTAATTACTCAAAAAGCAATAATATTCATGAACAGGTAATTTATGTTGGGGAGCTTTGTCCGGGATATCAGCTGAATAAGTATTATAATATTGCTGATTTTACTATTTTCCCTTCAAGGCTTGAATCGTTCGGACTTGTTATAATTGAGTCACTTTCTGCCGGTACACCTGTACTGTTGCTTGAAACACCTATATTTGATTTGAATTCCGGATACAGAGTATTTGAATCCGAATCAGAGTTATACAGTATATTAGACGAAAAAGCGATGAATAACAAGGATTTTATACCAAATATCGAAAAATATAGTTGGGAAAGTGTAGCTCGAGATCATATTGGTTTATTTGAATCAAAAGGAGATAATTAATGTCCAAGAAACTAAACGGCACAGTCATTGTTACATACCGCTGTAACGCACGGTGCTCAATGTGCAACAGATACAAGGCACCGTCATTACCCGAAGAAGAACTTTCGATAGAAACAATTAAAAAACTTCCTGAAATGTATTTTACTAACATTACCGGAGGTGAGCCTTTTATCCGTGCTGATCTTAAAGATATCGTGCGTGAGCTTTATAAAAAGAGTGACCGTATCGTAATCTCTACCAACGGTTTTTTTACCGATCGTATCGTTGATCTGTGCAAGGAATTCCCTCAGGTCGGAATTCGTATTTCAATTGAAGGTCTGGAAGAGACCAACAATGAAATAAGAGGTCTTGACGACGGCTTTAACCGGGGTTATACCACGCTGAAAAAATTACGTGAAATGGGCATGACTGATGTTGGCTTCGGAATGACGGTGCAGGATAAGAATGCACCTGACCTTGTACCTCTTTACAAGCTTTCTGATGAAATGGGCATGGAATTTGCAACGGCGTCATTACATAACAGTTTTTATTTTGTTGAGGCAAAGAACATTATTCATGATCGCCCTATGGTTGCACAGCATTTTGAGGATCTTGTTAATGAATTACTTAAATCAAATAGTCCGAAAAAGTGGTTCAGAGCCTACTTCAATCATGGATTGATAAATTATATTTACGGTCAGAAGCGTTTGCTTCCGTGTGATATGAGCTTTGATACATTCTTTATTGATCCGTATGGTGATGTAATGCCGTGTAACGGCACCAAAGATAAAGAGGTAATGGGCAATCTCAATAATCAGACTTGGGATGAGCTTTGGAATAGCTCAAAAGCAGAAAAGGTAAGAGCAACCGTTCGTTGTTGTGACCGTGATTGTTGGATGATCGGCTCTGTATCTCCCGCTATGCATAAATATATTTGGAAGCCTGCTTGGTGGGTAGTAAGACACAAGTTTTTACGCTTTTTCAAAGATAAAAAGTATTCGATGTATGAGAATAAGATAGTGCGTGATTATCGTGATGGTAAGGTGACAAAAGAGCAGCTTGATGCTTGTAGCACCTGCGATATGAATTGCGTTATCAACAATGGTTTGAGTGATGCTTCAAAAGAGCAGTTGAAAACTAAAACCGGCGAAGAAATAGTTGATGCAGATATCGCCACACAGATGAAGTAGTAGGATATCTATATTTTACGGTATTAGCATAATAATTGATGTCAAAGAGGTGCTGAAATGAAGCGAGTGATAACATATGGTACATTTGATTTGCTCCACTATGGTCATATAAATTTATTAAGGCGCGCCAGAGAATTAGGTGATTATCTGATTGTAGGATTATCAACCGATGAATTTAATTCATATAAAAAGAACAAAACTTGTTATTTTTCATATGATCAAAGAAAAACTCTGCTTGAATCGATACGTTATGTGGATCTCGTTATTCCTGAAGAAACCTGGGATCAAAAG
>JAXJVX010000277.1:0-3813 GCA_036308305.1 Acutalibacteraceae bacterium
GCAGCAAGACCTTCACCGATCACCTTTGCAGCTTTAAGAGCAGCAGCGTTGAACTGCGGATGGAGCAATGCGTCGAGCTGCTTCGGCTCAACACGGAGAACTGCTTCCTCCTCAGTGATCATACCCTCGTCAACGAGGTCAACAGCGATCTTAAGAGCAGCAGCTGCTGTTCTCTTACCGTTACGTGTCTGGAGCATATAGAGCTTACCGTTTTCGATAGTGAACTCCATATCCTGCATATCTCTGTAATGCTTTTCAAGAGTTGTTGCTGTCTCAACGAACTGCTTGTAAACCTCGGGCATTTCCTCCTCAAGCTTTGCGATCGGCTGAGGTGTACGAACACCTGCAACAACGTCCTCACCCTGAGCATTGATAAGATACTCGCCCATGAGCTTCTTTTCACCTGTAGCAGGGTCACGTGTGAAGGCAACACCTGTACCTGAATTTTCATTAAGGTTACCGAATACCATCGGCTGAACGTTAACAGCGGTACCCCATGAATACGGGATATCGTTCATACGGCGATATACGTTTGCACGGGGGTTGTCCCATGAACGGAATACAGCCTTAACAGCACCCATGAGCTGCTCTTTCGGATCAGTCGGGAAGTCCTCACCGATCTGCTTCTTGTACTCTGCCTTGAACATCTCAGCAAGCTTCTTAAGATCAGCAGCGGTAAGATCGATGTCGTTAGTAACACCCTTTTCTTCCTTCATCTCGTCAATAAGAACTTCAAAGTACTTCTTACCAACTTCCATAACAACATCAGAATACATCTGAATGAAACGACGGTATGAGTCATAAATGAAACGCTCGAACTTGGGATCGCTATTCTGTGCGAGCATACCCTCGATAACTTCCTCATTAAGACCAAGGTTGAGAATTGTATCCATCATACCCGGCATTGAAGCGCGAGCACCTGAACGAACTGATACGAGCAATGGATTTGTTGTGCTGCCGAACTGTTTTCCGTTGATCTCCTCTGTTTTTGCAAGATACTCAAAGATCTGCTCCTGAATATCATCAGCGATTACCTTGCCGTCGTCATAATAACGTGTGCAAGCCTCTGTTGAAATTGTGAAACCCTGGGGAACAGGCATACCCAACTTTACCATCTGAGCAAGGTTGGCACCTTTACCACCAAGAATTTCGCGCATGCTCTCGTCACCTTCCGAGAACAGGTAGACATACTTGTGACCCATTTTAGAATTACCTCCATAAAAATATACTGGTTTGTCTGTCCTGCTTTTTATCAAACCGCGTTGGCTTAACATATATAGCCGCAGACACACAAGTTAATTATAGCAAATAATTTCAAATAAGTCTACTGTTTTTTATCAATTTTTTTGCAGAGTTTGCATTTTTATCACCATTTAATTAATCACTCGCTGAAAAAAGCCGTTTATTTTGTCAAAAAGACTAAAATGACCATGTATTGGTGCGTGACTAAGGCCCCCAAAAACTGCGATGACATAAACTACACGGACAAATAAGCAAAACGAAAAATCGTCTTACTCTGTAAGGCGATTTTTATTTCATTTCACATATCCTATTTGCTATCTGTGCAAATATCGGTGCACAGCTTTTAGCTGAAAACTCATCACTTTCATTAAATATTACAACTGAATATTTTTTGTTTGCAAAAAAGCCTGCAAACCATGTATTATCAAGCTCTGTTCCGTCATCGGAATATCTGCCCGTCTGCACCGTTGCAGTCTTGCCGCCTGCATCACCGCTTAAAGTTTGTGCAGACTTACCGGTACCGTTGTTTACTGCAGACATCAGATATTCACACAGAGTATTTGCCGTGCTTTCGGACAAAACAAAGGTAGGAGCCATCTGCTTTGCTGCTTCTGTGATACTTCCCTCGTTATCGGTAATACCCTCGATAAGTGTCGGCTTATACTGCTTACCGCCATTAGTTATGCATTGCAGCATTGACGCTATCTGTACGGGTGTTACCTCGACATCTCCCTGACCGAAGGAAAACAATGAAAGTGCACCCTTGCTGTTATTCAACACAGATAACCCGGTTAACCCCCCTTCGTCTGCGACTATCCCCTCACACAGCTTGTCCTCCTGCAAAAATCCTAAATTCTTTGCCATTGAATATACGGTATCGGCACCAAGCAGCAATGCCAGTTTGATAAAATAACAATTGCAGGATTGTGAGAGTGCTGAGCAAAGATCAACGTTTCCGTGCTCAGATACACAATGAAAATCCCTGTCCCCTACTTTTACAGATCCGGTACATTCAAATGTGAATTCAACATCACTTTCGAGTGCCGCTGCCGCAGTGACTATCTTAAAAACAGAACCCGGACTGTATGAACACAATGCACGGTTTAAAAACGGTGAATTTTCATCATCAAGAGCCGTTTCGATATTTTTTTGCGAAAATGCAGGCACGCTGCACATACCCCTTATCTTGCCGCTTCCATTTTCTATCACTACAACGGCGCCGAGCGAAAGTTCTTTTTCTGCCACCTGCTCTATTATCTGCTGGATCTTTTTATCAATAGTCAGCATTATACCGCTTGCCGGCTCATTGTTTATAATTTGTGGTTTTATCCCATGCAGAATACTTCCATTACCGTCCTTATAAAACGCAGCACTTATTGTTTCGCCGTTAAGTATATCGTTATAACCGCTTTCAACACCGCAAACGCCGTTACCTTCTGCATCAGTATAACCTATGATATGTGCTGCGATTGCCGAATACCTATCATACGCTCTTACAACGCTCAAAGTGTCAGAATTAAAGCTTGTATCTACCGTAACAGCAACAGGATATCCTTCTCTTAATTGCTCTTTTTGAAAATCGTTAAGATACGGTGCGATATCCTCATTATTTATATCGTAAGGTGTGACAAGTGCAGTATAAGTATATCCGTTATTTGTTAATTTTTTGCCGTTACAATCAAACACAGTACCGCGGTTTTGCGATATTTCAACACTTATGGTGTTATGAGTCAGCGTCGCAGTATAATGCGGTGATGTAACTATATAAACAAGTCTTGCACAAATCCCGCAAAGTACTGCAAAAATACAAATGTATACTGCAATGCACCTTTTAAACATATTTTTCACCCGTTTTAGTTTGTGCATGAATAAATACATTTATGCTGTGCAAACTATTTTTGCAAAGGAGTGAAAAATTATGTTAGACAGAATTGCACTTATTCTTGCGATAATCGGCGGTCTTAACTGGGGAAGCATCGGTCTTTTCAGATTTGACATAGTAGCGTGGCTTTTCGGCGGTCAGGATGCGCTGATATCAAGAATCATTTACACACTTGTTGCAATTGCAGCTATCTGGTGTATTTCTTTGTTGTTTCGCGAGCGTGACGAGGTCGGCGAAAACAACTAAACCCTCTTTATGATCGGGTCGCAAAAAAATGCGGCCCGAATTTTATTTACGGTACTTGAAATAAACTGACATAAGATGTATAATAAATGCACAAAGATAAGGATGTGCTATGTTTTGAAAAATAAAAAGTCAAACAAGAATATAATAATGCTGTTTTCATCCGTTGCCGCTGTTGCTTTAATGCTTTTTAGCGCCGTTGCAGTTGCCGAAGAAGCAGAATATTGCAGATCAGAGCTATCTGTCAAATTGCAGAATGTAAAAGATGAATTGTCTGCACAATCACAATCTTTTGATGAAATGCGTAATAACTACTCTTCCTTTTGCGAGGACGAAAACAGTGTATCTAACAGCATCAAAACCCTTTCTTCAAATATCAACAGTGCAAACCAAACTGCCGATTCAGTAAAAAAGAAGATTGAGGATCAGAAGAAAAAGAAAGAGGA
>JAXJVX010000278.1:0-4494 GCA_036308305.1 Acutalibacteraceae bacterium
AAACATTACCGGCCCTTTTGAGCCGCATTTTACGATTATCGCAATTACCGCAATGGGGATTATGAGCAGAATAAGCAGGATAAGACCTACAAGATAATCAAAAATTCGTTTTAAGATGTATGCAAAATATCTGGATTTTATGATGCTGTAATACTTCTCACACTCTTCATTTTGAAATTCTTGCGGCAATGTTTTAAAATGCTTATCAGACATATCTCGTCCTCATATTATTCATGATTAAAAGTCGGAACAAGCTCGCGTACCTTATCAAACATAGTGCTTGTATCTTCATTTTCAGCCAATGTCTCAAGCTCCTTGAGCTTTGTTGAAAGCTCGGTAGCGTCAAATTCCATCGGTTTCATTATCATTATCTTATCATTTTGAGTTTTTATAAAGTCCTCATCCTCAAGGCTCAATTCCTCAAAAAGCTTTTCGCCCGGTCGAAGTCCCGTAAATTCGATCTTGATATCAACATTCGGCTCGTATCCGGAAAGACGGATAAGATCGCAGGCAAGATCATAGATCTTGACCGGCTCGCCCATATTTAGCACGAATATTTCGCCACCGTCAGCCATGGCGCCGGCTTCAAGCACCAGCTGAACTGCTTCAGGGATAGTCATGAAATAGCGCTTGATATCTGGGTGAGTAACACAGACAGGACCGCCTTCTTCAATCTGCTTGCGGAAGAGCGGAACAACGCTGCCGTTCGAGCCAAGCACATTTCCGAAACGTACCGCTGAAAGATCGGTATCCGAAAAAGTATTCAGCAGTTGGATAGCCATTTCCGCAATTCTTTTTGATGCGCCCATAATATTGGTGGGGTTTACCGCCTTGTCAGTAGAAATAAGTATAAACTTGTCCACCTTATGCAGTATCGCAGACATAGCAACATTGATGGTGCCGCGTACATTATTTTTGATAGCCTCTTTTGGGCTGTATTCCATCATTGGCACATGCTTATGAGCAGCAGCGTGGAATACTACTTGAGGTGAAAATTCTTCAAATACCTCGTTTATACGCTTTTTGTCACGAATCGAACCAAGACGCAGGCTGAATTTACCGCGGTATTTCTTGTTAAGCTCATTTTCGATATCATACAGTCCGTTTTCATGGATATCAAAAACAACAAGATGCTTGCATCCGAAAGAAAGAACCTGACGGCAAATTTCAGAACCGATCGAGCCTGCACCGCCGGTTACCATAACAGTTTTGTTTTCAACAAATTCACGTACTATATTCATATTGAGAGAAACGCTGTCGCGGCGCAACAGTTCTTCAATATCAATATGAGTTACCTTAACATTGTCAAGCTCAATATCGCTTACGCTACCAAAACGGCGGATGCGGCATTTGTTTTCACTACATACATCAATCGCAAATTTTAAAAGCTGTTTTGTTGCAGTTGGGATCGCAACAACGACCTCATCTATCTTATACTTACGGATAGCTTCGCCCAATTTTTCCGAGCCACCGTAAACCAAAACACCGTGTATTTTACTGCCGATAAGCGATTTATCATCATCAATCATAACAACGGGTAGTACATTGCTGGTTTTGTCTATCTTAACCTTTTTAACAAGATACGCACCTGCTTCACCGGCGCCGAAAATAAGAGTTCTGACGCTTTCAGGGTTTCTTGAACGAGAAACACTGTTGATCTTTGCAGAAAGCTCACGCATAAGTCTGCCAATTGAGCGACCTGCCATTTGACATATTAAAATCAAAAATGACAGTATTACAACATAATTAAAGTTTGCAGAGAACATCTCGTTGACTTTACATATCACATAAAACGCAACGGTAAATGTGCCCCATGCGAGCAATACACGCACCATTTCTCCGATGCCGAAATGCCGCATAACATTATCATAGTTGCCGAATATTAGGTTTAAAAACACTATTGCACAAGCGGCAATCAGCAAAAACAGCACCAGTGTGCCGTATTGCATATCTACCGGTACCCAAGAAAGTGGGTTAAGGTTAGACGCGTTTGCTTCGTGAAAATGACCGGAATAACATATTCTGAATGATATAAGAGCTGATGCAACTGTGGATATTATGTCCCATAAAAGTATAGCTAAAAGTCCTAAAACTCGTTTGGTGCGTGAATGCAATTTTAAATCCACCCTTCAATTAATATTGAATAGAGAAATTTTTGAATTAGTAATATAAAGTATAGCACACAAGGTGGCATTTGTCTACTAAAAAAACTGCCAAAAATGGTTACAAAAAAGTCATATACTAATAGTATTAACATTTTCCACATAGTTTTCCACATAGTTTTTACGAAAAAACGGCAGTTTTCAATCTTCGTATTAAAAAATGAAACTTATTATGTCAAATAATTACCGATGTAAAAACTCAACATAATTTATTTGTGAATATTTTATGTAACTGATTATACAATTTGTATAATGGTTGTAATTACAACATTGTAAAAATATTTGTCGAAAATGTTAATATTAAAAAACTTTTGGCGTTTTATTGACATTTTGCATTGTTTGGAATAAAATATTTAATACAATATACTGCTTTAAAGGAGGAATTGTTGTGGCTGATATAAAGCGTGATCGCACATATATATTCGGAAATATTGCGTTTGATTTATATGACCTTATATATGTTTTTTCGTTGAGCGGTATTATTGGTACTGTATATGAAACCATACTTATTTTCATATTGCATGGAGTTATTGAAAATCGCAGCGGCTCAATGTTCACTCCTGTGAATTATGTTTACGGAATAGGTGCTGTAATACTGTTTCTTGCGCTGAAAAACATAAAAGATCCCGTGCATATATTTATTTGCGGTGCTGTTATCGGCGGGGTGACGGAATATTCATTAAGCATTGGTCAGGAGCTGCTTTTCGGCAGCGTTTCGTGGGATTATTCAAAGCTGCCGCTCAACATTAACGGCAGGACTACGCTCCCATATATGGTAGTCTGGGGGCTGATGTGCCTGCTGGCAGTAAAGGTGCTGTTTCCAAAGCTGCTTGCGGTCGTACATAAAATTCCGGAAGATATAAGAAAACGCACTGCAATCATCGTTCTTATAATATTGGCGGTCGATGCGCTTGTCAGCAGCGCTGCTGTAATAAGATATTCTGAGCGAAGTCGTGGTTTAGAAGTCAGCAACACACTAGAAAGCGTGCTTGACAGTAGGTTTGACGATTTGAGAATGAAGCGTCGTTTTCCAAATATGAGAATAAGATAGAAAACCTCGATGCAATCGAGGTTTTAATTATCCTATTTCTTTTATAAGCCTATCAAGGAGTGCATTGCATCCGCGTTTGATGTCATTGTAGCAGCTTTTAAAGTCGCCGCTGTACCAAGGATCAGCAACATCCCCACCGTCGCAAAACTCAAGCAGCTTATGTATTTTGCATTGTGTATCAGCGCCGACGATGCGCATTATATTTCGCACGTTGTTATTGTCCATAACAAGAATAATATCGTATTTATCATAGTCCGCTTTAGTGAACAGTACTGCACGTTTTCCGTCGCAGGAAATACCGTGTTCATTTAAGATTCGGCGTGCCGGTGGATAAATGGGATTACCCACACCGCAATAGATTTCCTCGGTGCTGGTAGCACTTGAAGCAACGGTAAACTTGTTTTCAAGTCCTTTGCGCTTAAGCATATCCTTAAAAATAAATTCTGCCATAGGTGAACGGCAGATATTGCCGTGACAAACAAACATAATTTTCATTAGTGTTTCTCCTTGTAAATCTTATATTTATATGTTAAAATCAAATCGACATCTTTGATTAGGAAGTTTAATTATGACTAAAAAAGAAAAAGCACTTATTGTAATAGATGCGTTAAAAAAGCGTTACCCCGATGCAAAATGCTCGCTTGTCGCTTCAGCTCCTCATGAGTTGCTTATCGCAACACGGCTTTCAGCACAATGCACCGATGCCCGTGTAAATATCGTAACGGAGGAATTGTTCAATAAATACCGCAGTATAAACGATTTTGCTGATGCGGATATTGCTGATATTGAAAATATCATTCACTCCTGCGGTCTTTATAAAACCAAGGCAAAGGATGTAGTTATGATGTGCCGTCAGCTTCGTGATAACTTCGGCGGCGTAGTTCCTGACAGTATCGATAAGCTGACTTCACTATCGGGCATTGGCAGAAAAACCGCAAATCTTATTATGGGTGATGTTTACGGACAACCTGCCGTTGTAGCCGATACCCATCTTATCCGTATATCCGGTCGGCTTGGATTTGTTGATACAAAAGATCCTTATAAGGTAGAGCTTGCAATGAAGAAGATACTTCCGCCCGAAGAGTCAAACAACTACTGTCATAGAATGGTGCAGTTCGGTAGGGATGTATGCAAAGCGCAAAATCCTGATTGCAAAAACTGCGAGCTTTATGAGGTATGCAAATCCAAAGGAAAAAAGAAATAGATTTGTTCAGCCGGGAAGTATAAAAGCACTGGCTATCTTGCTTGCTGTTGACTAATTATTAATTTTTTATTAGCAAA
>JAXJVX010000279.1:0-6644 GCA_036308305.1 Acutalibacteraceae bacterium
CGGCAGAGGCGTGCGTGTAAGTGAAGCACATGCTGCTGAGTATCGTAAAAATGCAGAGAAATTCGGTGTTAAAACATCATTGCATGCACCGTATTTTATATCTCTGTCGTCGCTTGAACCTGAAAAGCGTGACAAATCGGTGGATTATATATTGCAAAGTGCACAAGCTGCCGACCTGCTCGGTGCTGATAGAATAGTTGTTCATTCCGGATCCTGTGCGAAAATAAGTCGTGAGGAGGCGCTTTCACTCGCTATTGGAACACTAACCAAAGCACAAGCGGCGCTTGATGAAAACGGCTTTTCACATATTCATATGTGTCCGGAAACGATGGGAAAGATAAATCAGTTGGGGACGCTTGATGAGGTGCTTCGTCTGTGCCTTATTGATGAACGCATAATCCCGTGTATCGACTTCGGTCATTTAAATGCACGCACGCTCGGCAGTATAAAAACGGCTGAAGATTACAAAAATATTCTTGACAATGTGAAGAACACACTCGGCTCGGAACGTGAAAAATGCTTCCACGCCCATTTTTCAAAGATAATGTTTACCGAAGGCGGCGAGAAAAAGCATCTGACCTTTAGCGATGATGTGTACGGCCCTGAATTTGAGCCGCTCGGAGAACTTATTGCAAAAAGAGATCTTCATCCTGTCATCATCTGCGAGTCAGACGGCACGCAGGCGGAGGATGCTTTGTATATGAAAAACGCTTATTTAAAGGAGGCGCAAAGATAATGAAATTCCTTGTTGTGAACGGGCCTAATCTTAATATGCTGGGTGTTCGTGAGCCCGGTGTTTACGGTGCAAAAACACTTGATGATATAAATAAGTCTATCTCTGCATTTGCAACAAAGAACGGTGTAGAGGTTGATTTTTATCAATCCAACCACGAGGGAGATATTGTTGATATCATCCACAGCACCAACGAGAAGTATGACGGCTGTATTTTAAATGCCGGTGCTCTCACTCATTACAGCATCGCCGTTCGTGATGCCATAGCTGCTGTAAAATGTCCGTTTGTTGAGGTGCATCTTTCAAATGTGCATACCCGTGAGGAATTCCGCCATAAATCTGTGATTTCTGCGGTTTGTAAGGGTGTTATCTGCGGTTTCGGCGATTACAGCTATATTTTAGCGGTAGCTGCGCTTAAAAATATCGTTAAAAAAGAAAAAAATGCTTGAAAAAAGCACCAATATAGTATAGAATAAAATAGATAAGTAATAAAAGTTATTTTGGAGGTATATATTAATATGGTAACTGCAGGCGATTTCAGAAACGGCGTTACATTTGAAATGGATGGAAAGGTATATCAGATCATTGAGTTCCAGCATGTAAAACCCGGTAAGGGCGCTGCTTTTGTAAGAACAAAGATCCGTAATGTAATCGAGGGCTCTGTTGTTGAAAAAACATTCAGCCCTACTGATAAATATCCCACTGCTTATGTTGAGCGTCGTGAGATGCAGTATTCTTATAACGACGGTGATCTTTATCACTTCATGGATATGGAAACATTCGATGATGTGCCGATCTCTCCTTCGGAACTTGATGATAACTTCAAGTTTGTAAAAGAGGAAATGATGTGCAAGGTGCTTTCATACAAGGGTAAGGTATTCGGCGTTGAGCCTCCTACATTTGTTGAACTTGAGATTACACAGACGGAGCCCGGCGTCAAGGGCGATACTGCTACTAATGCAACAAAGCCCGCTACTCTTGAAACAGGCGCAGAGATCCGTGTTCCGTTATTCATCAATGAGGGCGACAAGATCCGTATTGACACTCGTACCGGCGAGTACATGGAGCGTGCATAATCACCCCATATAATCTCTATTGGAGGATTTTTGATATGACAGTAATTGAAAAGGTTTCTTATCTTAAAGGTCTCGCAGAGGGTCTCGGTCTTGATGAGAGCAATAAGCACGATAAGCTTATCCGTGCTATGATTGATGTTCTTGATGAGATCGCAGCAGAATTTGAGATGATCGACGAAGATATGGCAGAGCTCAGCGAGCAGATCGACGCAGTTGATGAGGATCTTGCTGATGTTGAGGAGTTCCTCTACGATGATGAAGAGGATGACGATTTCGACGACGATGATTTCGTTCAGGTAACCTGTCCTGAGTGCAATGAGGATATTTTCCTTGATCCCGACGCACTTGATGAGGATTATATTGACTGTCCTGCTTGCGGCACAAAGCTCGAATTTGAGTTTGAGACCGAAGAGGATGAGGACTGATTATTAAAAAATGAAAATCGGTAAGACAAGATATATTGTCTTACCGATTTTTTATTTTTAATTCTGATCTTTTGGTTTCTTCATAGTAAGTGAGATGCGATTTTTTGCAACATCTACAGCGATTACCCATACTGTTACAATATCACCAACGCTTAACACTTCGGAAGGATGCTTGATATATCTGTTACAGATCTGTGAAATGTGAACAAGTCCGTCTTGATGTACGCCGATATCCACAAATGCACCGAAATCTATTACATTTCTCACCGTTCCTTTAAGCTCCATACCCGGCTTAAGACTTTCAATAGATATAACGTCAGTACGAAGCATAGGTGCAGGCAACTCATCCCGAGGATCACGACCCGGCTTTTGTAATTCACTTGCAATATCAAGCAAGGTCGGCACACCTATACCGAGTTTTTCTGCAACGCAATTCACATCGTCGTTTTCAAGCTTCTCCTGTAATCCGTTGATACTGCGGTTTTTGAGTGCTTCAGGTGTGTATTTGTAAAGTGACATCAGTCCTTTTGCAGCCTTGTAGCTTTCAGGATGCACAGCAGTTGCATCAAGCGGCTCTTTGCCGCCGGAAATACGCAAAAAGCCTGCACATTGCTCATAAGCCTTTGCGCCGAGCTTCGGTACTTTTTTGAGTTCGGTGCGTGATGTAAATGCGCCGTTTGCTTCACGATAGGCAACAATATTGTTGGCGACTGCTGAGTTGATGCCAGCGATCCTTGTTAGCAATGCACCGGAGGCTGTGTTGAGATCAACACCTACCGAATTCACACATTCCTCAACAACGCCGTCCAAAGCAGCGGATAATTGATTTTGCGGCATATCGTGCTGGTACTGCCCAACGCCGACTGCCTTAGGGTCGATCTTAACGAGCTCTGCAAGCGGATCCTGCAATCGTCGAGCGATGGATACAGCAGAGCGAAGGGAAACATCGTAATCGGGGAATTCCTTTGCTGCGGCTTCAGACGCAGAATAAACAGATGCGCCAGCCTCACTGACTATCATATAGCTTATACCTCTGTCAAGCTCACGAATAAGCTCTGCTGCAAAAAGCTCGGTTTCATGTGTGGCAGTTCCGTTTCCGATAGCAAACACTTCAACATTGTGCTTGTTTATAAGTGCGGTTATCTTGCGTTTGGCTTCGTCTATCTTATTGTGCGGCGGCGCAGGATAGATAACAGCGGTGTCGAGGACCCTGCCTGTGCCGTCAACAACTGCAACCTTGCAACCGGTGCGGTATCCAGGATCAAGACCGATAGTGACCTTGTTCTTCATCGGTGGCTGCATCAGAAGCTGGCGCAGATTTGATGAAAATACCTTGATAGCATCAGCATTTGCTCGTTCGGAAAGCTCATTTCGCATCTCTCTTGATACTGATGGGAATATAAGCCGGTCGTATGCGTCTTCTCCGGCATTAACAACAAATTCAGCGCAGCGGCTATTGTTTTCAACAAATTCACCGTCAATAATACGCATTGCGTACTGCTTTTCAAAATCAATACCAACCTTTAATTTACCCTCACGCTCACCGCGGTTTACTGCAAGGATACGGTGTGATGGTATCTTATTCATCGGCTCGGAATATTCGGTGTAGTTTGCGTAAACGCCTATATCCTCCTCGTCAGCGGCTTTGGATGAAAGCTTGCCGCTCGCCATAACCACCTCACGAAGTCGCTTTCTCACAACGGCACTGTCAGATATAGCTTCGGCAATAATATCGGATGCACCGCAAAGAGCATCATCCTCTGAATTTACACCTTTCTCTTCATCTATATATTCTTTTGCAACAAGCACAGGATCAATATTTTTATCCTGAGTTAAAATTATATCAGCAAGTGGTTGTAATCCCTTTTCCTTTGCAATTGATGCTCTGGTTTTTCTTTTCTGACGGAACGGGCGGTGTATATCCTCGATCTCTGTCAGAGTGATGGCATTGTCAAGCGCTGATCTTATCTCATCGGTCATTTTACCGAGTGCCTCAATAGCTTCGGTCGCCTTTTGACGTTGTGTATCAAGATTGCGTAGATAATTCAAGCGTTCGTGAAAATTACGAAGTACAGTATCGTCAAGCGAACCGGTCATTTCTTTACGGTAACGGGCAATAAAGGGAATAGTGTTACCGTCATCAATAAGCTTTATGACATTCTCTGCTTGATAGGCCTTAAGTGAAAATTCGTTTATCAGTTGTTTTTGTATATCCATTCGTATCTACCTCAAGTATTATTATAATAATTTTAACAGATTGAGTGTGAATTTGCAATATTCAAAAACACGAAAGTTAATATTTACAGCATTATATCCGTAGACATGGATAAAATTTTATTGTATTATAAGATATATTTTATTGAAAAAAGGAGTTTGGTTTATGAAACTAAAAAGGTTAATCAGCATTATTGCCATCGTTGCAATAATGTTTTCGTCATTTGTGTTGGTACAAGCAAATGCCGAAACCAGCAAGGTAATTGACTGGGAAGACGGCGATACATCTATAGTATCTTCTTCCACAGGTGTAGTTACCGGTAAAATCAGTTCTGCCATGACTATTGACGGATCTACAAAGGCTCTGGAGATTTCCAGCAGCAACTGGGACGAGACTACCGGCAGTAACTACGTTAAGATATCTCTTGATAAGACCACGGTTGAAAACTCAAGAGATATTAAGGTAAATATCGGCTCAAATTCAACTACGGGTAATAAGGCTCACTTTGGTATCATAATGAACGGAACCGTTTATTGGGATTTCGCTTACATGGGCGGTAGTGTTCCACAAAACAATTACGAAGAGGTTTCGTTGCTTAACAAAAGCTTTGTTTCGCTAAAAGATAATGAGTTTAAATCAAACGGTGCATATGATACACAGGTTACTGTAAAATCCACCAATATCAGCAAGATTACTGCAATTGTTGTTAGTCCTGCAAATAACAGCACCGTACAAAAGGTTTATGTTGACGACATCACCTTTGTTGATAAAGAAGATATTCCTACGGTAAGTATGCCTTCAAAGGGAGCAGTTTTCTGCAATTGGAAAGGAACCGTAAATTTTGTTAAGACTGACGGTTGGGATGGACATTCCACCAATCTTTCTGAAATGCCCAATGCATACAATGTTTCCGGCGGTATGCTCAACTTGAATACTCAAGGCTATTCATATGACAGCTTGATGGTTCAGACTGAGGTAACGCTTGATACAACCCAAACTGCGAATGCGATCGCCGCTGCACAAGAAAGCGACGGTTATCTCTACATGAGCATAAGATTTAACAGTGCTTATAACGCAAAAGGAAATGACTGCGCAGCCAAATTCAAGATTTATTGCTTTGCAAACGGTGATTGGCAGAATGCTAAATACATGGTTGGAGAATACGATGCTATCACGAATACAGTGGGTGAGCAGCTTATTAAGTACCCTGTTGACGCTTTCGAAGGTATGATTCCGGATACTATTGCAATAATAGTTATGAATGGTTCTTATTATCACGGTCTGTCAGCAATAAATATTGGTTTCTCGGATATCTATGCAACCAGTGGTGTTACTGCAACTTCACCAAATACAACTACAAAAACAACCACAACTACAACAACTTCAAACACTAATGTTTCCGGAAAGCTTTATGGTGACTGCAACAGCGATGGCAGTGTAAACGGTAAGGACGTATTGCTTCTTCGTAAATATATAGTAAAGCTTGCAAATGTTATTGACACAGGTGTATCTGATCTTAACAGTGATGGTAACATCAATGGTAAGGACGTATTGCTGCTTCGTAAATACATAGTCGGACTTATTGACAGATTCCCGATACAGAACACGCAGAGTCCTACCACTAGCACTACTGCACCAACCGCTGCACCTACAAAAACAACCACAAAAACAAATACAACTACAACTACTAAAACAACAACTACTACAACCAAATCCACAACAACAACTACTAAAACAACTACTACAACCACTACTAAAAATCCTTCAAGCTCAGGAGGAACAACATCTAATATGAGAGATATAACAGCAACGGCTCTTGTTGGTGAAATGACTGTAGGTATAAATATCGGTGATACGCTTGACAGTGTTGGTTCAGGTGTGTGGCAAGAAACATCATGGGGTAACCCAAAGATCACAAAGCAATTGATACAGTCTATCAAGGCAGCAGGCTTCAATACAATTCGTTTGCCTGTTACATGGCGTAATAATATAGATTCAAACAATCAGATCAACGAATCATTTTTAAACCGTGTTCAGGAAGTAGTAGATTACATTATGAATGAGGGTATGTATTGTATCATCAATACACACCATGAGCAGAATTGGCTCAATACAAACTCATCAGGATTGGAATCAAGAAAGATAAAATTTGCCGCAGTTTGGAATCAACTTGCAAACAGATTTAAGAATTACAA
>JAXJVX010000280.1:0-6678 GCA_036308305.1 Acutalibacteraceae bacterium
CATATTAGTCTTGCAGCCGTTTTTGTGCTATTGATTAAAATATCCGATTACATTTATGCCGATTTCATCTATCTTATATCTAAAGTATTTTATACATCGGCAGGGTGGGTGTTTGTTTTTGAAAATATAAAAGGCGCTCCGATTCATGGTCGGAACACCTTTCCTTGTTAATATGATTATATCACGCTTTTTCTCAGTGTAAATAACAAACGGATATTATACACAAGCCTTTACACAGTGTCAGAACTTTACTTATTATTAAATTTTTCTGACATCTTTGTTACCATCTTTTTAATTGCTATACAAATGGTGTAATATAACGGTATTGTTAAGAACAATAGCCACAAGGGATGCCATGCATTATAATAAAATCCTCCGAACAAAAAAACTGCAGTTATAAGCACGGGCCATGCAAAGTGATTAGGATCTTTGCTGAACACAGCACTTACTAAAGAATAGTACAGCGGTATAGTTAAAAAGATCATCCAGCCCAGCGCCCAACCGCCACACATATTGAATATACCGAATAATAAATATGCAATTACGGCGAGTAGGGGAAAGGGGAATCTTTCAAAAAAGCGGTGCAGCGGTGTTTTTTCTTCATCCCAATTAAATTCCACATGACCGCCCTTACCTATATGCACGTGAGTGTTGTCAGTTTCGCTGTCGACATGAACGCCGTTCCAGCCAATATGCACCTTGTCCCCATTGCGATCCTCAACGTGTATACCGTGCATACCGATACTTACTTTATCGCCTTTATCAGTATCAATGTTTATTTTGCCATTATCCTCGGCTGTTGCTTCCTCAGCCTCATCACAAGCATCATCATCGACTTCTGATTTTTGCGGCTCCGTTTCACCCATAATAAGTTCATCCAAGGTTACATTATATACCTTAGCAAGCATGATAAGATTTTCCGTGTCGGGAGATGCTTCGCCTCGTTCCCATTTTGATACTGCCTGTCTTGAAACGCCTATTTTTTCGGCAAGCTCCTCTTGCGAAAAACCGTTTTTCTTGCGGTATTCAAAAAGTCGGTTAGCGGTTTCTTGTTTCATATAAATACATTCATTCCTTTCGAATTTGCTATGGTTGCATTTTATCAAATCAAAGCGCCTTTGTCTATATATTCCGGGTTTCAATTTGCGCAACTATCGGTTGCATAGCACAAAAACCAGGCTTTTATGCGTCATTATCCGGTGCTTGTCCGACATGAGCCAGCCATTTACATTCAGTAATCTCCAGGTTGGTAAACGTGGCTTTGAACGTAGAATTTTCGGGACTGCATGCATATATACCGAAGCTTATGGCTTCCTTGCCGTTTATCATATGGCAAATACGCATCTGGCTGTAATTCTCCCTGTCGGATGAACATTCAAGACAATAATCATCCTCTCTTCGACTGAATCTGTACCACATTGATTTAACGGAGGCATCAATTGTTGTGGTAGCCCAATCGGAATATCCGTTATTGGTCACAACGCTTCCAAGGTGCTGATATGCTTCGTTTTCATATTCAACAGAGCATTTCAGCCAATTCTCGCTATCAAGATACATAACCACACCGCATTGATCAAAACGGTGGTGACTTTCAAATTCTGTCTTAACCGTAAATGAAAAATATTGCTCATTGGTACTTAATTGGAGTACAGGTGCGTTGTCGTTTCTGAAATGATAATATGTTCGCTGCCACAAATCAGTGTAAGGCAAAGTTATAATCTCAATCTTATCATCAGTAATGGAATAACTTTTTGGCTGTCTGGTCCATTTCATGTCATTTGTGTTGAACTTCATTATAATACTCTCCTTCATAATTGCAGTATAACACAGTTTATTTTTCAAATCAAGATTCGTCGGAGCTCGACACTTTTAAGTCATTCATTGACATAAAACTGCCTTTGTATTATAATTCAAATGTCGATATTTGTAAATTGCTCGAATGTTGTATAAAAATGGGCTTATGCCGTAAAAATACATTAAAAATCATCACTGATTAAAGGATGTAATGAAGATGAATTTAACACATTTAAAATGCGCTATTGAGGTAGCTAAGGCGGGATCAATCAATAAAGCATCTGAAATTTTACTTATGGCACCGCCGAATCTCAGCCGTGAAATCAAGGAATTGGAAACGGAGCTTGGTACCAACATTTTTCAGAGAACTTCTCACGGTATGACACTTACACCGGAAGGGGAGGAGTTTATCGGATATGCTCAAAAAATAATAACTCAAATGGATGATATAAAAAATGTTTTTTCCGACAACAAGAAGAAAAAACAACATTTTTCAATTTCTGTGCCGAGAGCAACCTATATATCAGAGGCATTTGCTGATTTTTCAAAATATATTACAGACGATTATGCTGAGATATTTTATAATGAGACCAATTCTTCAACTGTTATAAAGAATATTCTTGAAGCCGATTATAAGCTGGGAATTGTGAGATATGCCGAGCATCATGATAAGTACTTCAAAAATATTTTCAAAGAAAAAGAACTAGAACATGAATTGATAGCAGAATTCCAATATGTTTTGGTTATGAGTCAAAACTGCCCTCTCGCCGGATCAAATGAAATTCAATTTGACGATTTAGTTTCAATGATAGAACTTGCTCATGCCGATTCATTTGTCCCGTTTCTTTCGCTTGCATCAGTAAAAAAAGAAGAACATCCACATGGTATTCAAAAAAGAATATATGTATTTGAGAGAGGCAGTCAGTTTCAACTGCTCAGCAAGAATAAAAACACATTTATGTGGGTTTCACCTTTACCGCAAGAAACATTAGAGCGTTATAATTTAATACAGGTTCCTTGCATTGATAATCATAAAATGTACAAAGATGTTTTTGTTTATAAAAAAGGATATTCTCTTTCTGAACTTGATCAAAAATTTATTACTGAGCTATGTAATGCAAAAAGAAAATATTTAGATGATAAGCGGTTAATAAAACAAGGGTAATTTGCCGTCTGTTATGCATTTAATGTATTATCATTTTTGATAACACGAATGATAAACTTTATAATTCCATTTCTAAAAAGAAAGTGATACAATAAACCAAGACAAATAATTGCTTAAAGAAGCAAAATAATAGGAGGTTTATTTATGGCACGTTTTACTCTTCCCCGTGATATATACCACGGCAAAGGCTCTTTGGAGGCTTTAAAAAGCTTTAAGGGCAAAAAGGCAATAATCTGTGTCGGTGGCGGTTCTATGAAGCGCTTTGGTTTCCTTGATAAAGCACAGGCTTATCTTGAGGAAGCAGGCATGGAGGTAAAAATCTTTGACGGCATTGAGCCCGATCCTTCAGTTGAAACAGTTATGCGCGGTGCGGACGCTATGCTCGAATTCCAGCCTGACTGGATAGTAGCTATCGGCGGCGGTTCACCTATCGATGCTGCTAAAGCAATGTGGATCAAGTATGAATATCCCGATTGCACATTCGAAGATATGTGTAAGGTATTTGGTATTCCGGAGCTTCGTAAAAAGGCTCATTTCTGCGCTGTATCTTCTACATCCGGTACTGCTACCGAGGTTACAGCATTCTCTATTATCACCGATTACAGCAAGGGCATCAAATATCCTATCGCTGATTTCGAAATCACACCTGATGTAGCGATCGTTGATCCTGAACTCGCTGAAACCATGCCTCAGAAGCTTGTTGCACACACAGGTATGGATGCAATGACTCATGCTGTTGAAGCATATGTTTCTACCGCTAACTGTGATTACACAGACCCGCTTGCTATTCACGCTATTGAAATGATTATGAACGATCTCGTTCCTTCATATAACGGAGACATGGCATCACGCGACCGTATGCACAACGCACAGTGTCTTGCAGGTATGGCTTTTTCTAATGCGCTGCTTGGTATCGTTCATTCTATGGCGCATAAGACAGGTGCTGCATTTGCCGATTACGGCGCACACATCATTCACGGTGCAGCAAATGCTATGTATCTGCCCAAGGTTATTGCTTTCAACGCTAAAGATGAAACTGCTAAAAAGCGTTACGGAGTTATCGTTGACTATATGGGTATTGCCGATAAAAATGCATCTGATGATGATAAGGTTGCTGCGCTTATTGCTTATCTGCGTAAGATGAACGACGATCTTAAGATTCCACATTGCATCAAGAACTACGGTCCTGACAGCTATCCGACCGAAAACGGCTTTGTTCCTGAAGAAGTATTCCTTGAAAGACTTCACGACATTGCTGTTAATGCTATCGCTGATGCTTGCACCGGTTCTAACCCCCGTCAGCCTTCCGTTGAGGAAATGGAAAAGCTTCTTAAGTGCTGCTACTACGATACCGAAGTTGATTTCTAATAGTTGCTTGACGGTAAATATTATTATACATAAAAATGCTGATTATAAAGCGGCCGTCTGATGGACGGTCGCTTTATCTTCGAACAGGAGAATTACCATATGTACAAAATCGTAACTAAAAAAGAGCTTAACCCAACTGTTACACAAATGGAGATTGAGGCACCGCTTGTTGCAAATAAGGCAAAGCCCGGTCAGTTTATCATTTTGCGTGTTGATGAGGACGGTGAGCGTATTCCGCTTACCGTTGCAGGAACAAATAAGAAAAACGGCACCGTAAAAATCATTTTTCAGATTGTTGGTGCTACGACTCAAAAACTTAATTGCAAGAAAGAAAATGAATACATACAAGACTTTGTTGGTCCTCTCGGCGTTGCAACTCATATAGAAGGACTAAAGAGGGTTTGTATAGTAGGCGGCGGTGTCGGCTGTGCAATTGCTATGCCTATTGCCGAGGAACTTCACAATATGGGTGCGGAGGTAACGAGCATTATCGGCTTCAGAACTAAAGACCTTGTTATACTTGAAGATGAGTTCAGAACTTGCTCTGACAAGCTGTTTCTTATGACTGATGACGGCTCTTACGGCAAGAAAGGCAATGTATGTATACCGCTTAATGAAATGCTTGGAGCAGGCGAGGAATTTGATATGATAATCACTATCGGGCCGCTTGTTATGATGAAGTTTGTAGTGGAGGCAGCAAGACCTTATGGAACACCGGTTACTGCATCTATGAATCCGATCATGATAGACGGCACAGGTATGTGCGGCGGATGTAGGCTTACTCTTAATAAGGATGGAAAAAGGGTAACCAAATTTGCTTGCGTTGACGGCCCTGATTTTAACGGATATGAAATAGATTTTGACGAAGCAATGTCTAGAGGCAGAATGTATGCTGATTTTGAACGTCATGCGTATGAAGAAACCTGTAATTTGTTCAAAAAAGCATAAGGAGGAAAAAACGATGTCTATAAATCCTAAAAAACACGAAATGCCTACGCAACAGCCGCTCGTTCGTGCTCATAACTTTGACGAGGTTGCACTCGGATATACCGAGGAGATCGCAATTTCCGAAGCACAGCGTTGTTTGAACTGCAAAAATCAGCCTTGCGTTAACGGCTGCCCCGTAAATATCAATATTCCTGATTTTATATCTAAAATTAAAGAGGGAGATTTTGAAGCCGCTTATCAGGAGATTTCAAAATCATCCTCCTTACCTGCTGTTTGCGGTAGAGTCTGCCCTCAGGAAACGCAGTGTGAAAGCAAATGCACATTAGGAATCAAATTTGAGCCGGTTGGTATAGGCAGACTTGAGAGATTTGTTGCTGATTGGCATAATGAAAATGCAACAGCAGCACCTATTGTGCCACAGACGAACGGACATAAGGTAGCGGTAGTAGGTTCAGGTCCTTCAGGGCTCACCTGTGCAGGCGATCTTGCTAAAAAAGGCTACAAGGTAACTGTTTACGAAGCTCTGCATACTGCAGGCGGTGTGCTTGTTTACGGTATTCCCGAATTCCGTCTGCCTAAATCTATAGTTGCAAAAGAGGTTGACACACTCAAAGCCTTGGGTGTTGATGTTGAGCCTAATGTTGTTATCGGTAAAACTCTTACCATTGATGAGCTTTTCGATATGGGCTACGAGGCGGTGTTTGTCGGTTCAGGTGCAGGTCTGCCTAACTTTATGGGAATCCCTGGCGAAAGTTTGAAGGGTGTTTATTCAGCAAATGAATTTTTAACTCGCAGCAATTTGATGAAGGCATACCGTGATGATCCTGATACACCTATTATGAAAGGGGGTAAAGTTGCAGTAGTTGGTGGCGGCAATGTTGCTATGGATGCCGCAAGAACTGCATTGAGACTTGGTGCTGAAAAGGTGTATATTGTATATCGCCGATCTATGGAAGAACTCCCCGCACGTAAGGAAGAGGTTGAGCATGCTATGGAGGAGGGTATTGACTTCCAACTATTGCGTAACCCGATAGAGATTTTAGGTTATGAAAATCCCAACGATAAGCGTGATCCGAAAAATGGATTTGTCACAGGTATGAAGTGTATCAAGATGGAGCTTGCTGAGCCTGATGAAAAAGGCCGCCGTCGTCCTGTCCCGGTTGAAGGATCTGAGTTTGTGCTTGATGTAGATACTGTTATTATTTCAATAGGTACATCGCCCAATCCGCTTATCAAGAGTACTACCGAAGGTCTTGAAGTAAACGCTCGCGGAGGTATTATTGTAAATGAAGAAGGACTTACCTCACGCGAAGCTGTCTATGCCGGCGGGGATGCCGTTACAGGCGCTGCAACCGTTATTTCTGCTATGGGTGCAGGCAAGACTGCAGCTAAAGCTATTGATG
>JAXJVX010000281.1:0-2573 GCA_036308305.1 Acutalibacteraceae bacterium
ACTTAAAAAGGCAGGCGTTGTTGACGCAGGCGGATGCGGTCTTGTAAAAATATTAGAAGGTATGTATGCTGTTATTTCAGGCGGTGAAATGATAAAAGGCGAGGATGCTCCCGAAACCGCAAAATCAGAAGAAGCCGGCGGCACAACAAATGCTGCTGCCGAGTGGGAGGGCGAGATTACCTTTACCTATTGTACAGAGTTCATCGTAAAAAGAGATTCTGCCATTACCCGTGATCCGCTTCTTTTGCGTTCGTTCCTCGAAACTATCGGAGACTGCGTCGTGGTTGTTGATGATGAGAGCATAATCAAGGTACATGTTCATACGGATAATCCCGGCAAGGCATTGCAGGAAGGCTTAAAGTTCGGTCAGCTTACCAAGATGAAGATCGAAAATATGCGTGAGCAACACGAAGAAGCAAAGAAAAATGCAGGCATTGAAAGCACCGTTAATAAGGATGATAACGGGGCATACACTCCCGTTGCACCCGAGGAGGAATATGGCTTTGTCGCTATTGCAGCAGGTGAGGGACTTCATTCACTCTTTACAGAACTCGGCGTAAATAATGTTGTAAGCGGCGGTCAGACTATGAACCCGTCTACTGATGATATTCTGCGTGCAGTTGAGCTTACACCCGCAAAAACAGTTTTTGTTCTTCCCAACAATAAAAATATCATAATGGCGGCAGAGCAAACTGTCCGTCTTGCAACCCGCAAGGTTATTGTTCTGCAGACAAAGACCGTTCCTATGGGTATATCTGCAATGCTTGCATTTGATCCTGATGCTTCGGCTGAAGATAATGCTGTTGCGATGCAGCAGGCGGCTGACAATGTAAGCACAGGTTCTATCACATTGGCAGCCCGTGATTCTGATTATGACGGCTTTAAGATCAAGGAGGGCGAAATACTCTGTCTTGATAACGGCAAGGTATCCTTTGTTGAAAAGGAGGTAAATACTGCCGTAGTCCGTCTTACAAAGTCACTTTATAAAAAAACCAGTCAGTTCATAACCTTAATATTCGGTGAGGATATAACCGAAGCACAGGCAGAAGAAGCTCGTGAAGCTATTGCTGTAAAGTTGCCTGATGCAGAGATCACAGTTATAAACGGCGGTCAACCGGTTTATTATTATATTATTTCGGTTGAATAAATAAGCATATCGGCGGTAACGCTTATGAATTATGCAAATCTGAATATCACACAGCTTAAAGGCGTTGGTAAAAAACGCGCTGAATTATTCGCAAAAATGGGTATCGATTCTGTCGGTGCCCTTTTAGAATTTTATCCCCGTTCTTATGAGGATTGGTCAAGCCCTGTTGCGATAAAGGATGCTGTAATCGGTGAAAAATGTGTTGTAGCAGTAACTGTTGCAACCCCTGTGCGCGAGCATCGCATACGCAAGGGGATGACGCTGTATAAATTCATTGTTACCGATATGGTAAGCGATATGTCGATCACGGTGTTTAACAATAAATATGCCGTTGAAAAGCTGAATATAGGTGACAGTATACTGCTTTACGGCAAGGTAGGCGGCTCGCCGGCAAGAAAGGAAATGTCATCACCTGCGATCGAAACGCCAGATATGGCTTGCCTGCGTCCTATATATCCGCTTACTGCGGGACTTACCTCGCATATGGTGGAGGCTTCGGTAAAAAGTGCCTTGCAGCTAACGAAAGACGATTATTCCGATATTCTGCCGCAAGAGATAAGAAATATGTATTCGCTGGTGCATAAGAGGTACGCAATCGAAAATATACATTGCCCTGAAAGCAGGCAGGCAGCAGAAGCGGCTCGCAAACGACTGATATTTGATGAACTGCTTATTCTGCAGCTTGGACTGTTAAAGCTCCGTACACGCAATAAGGAGCTTACATCAGTAAGGATCGCTCGTTCTTTCAAGCAGGAATTCTTGAAAATGCTACCTTTTACATTGACAAATGCACAGTCAAAAGCAATAGACGATATTGAGACTGATATGTGCCGCAATGTGCCGATGAACCGCCTTTTGCAAGGGGATGTCGGCTCGGGAAAAACTGCGGTGGCTGTCGGTGCAATGTTTACGGCGGTAAAAAACGGATATCAATGCGCTATGATGGCGCCTACCGAAATACTTGCAAAGCAGCATTATTCCTCTGTTTGTAAAATATTAAAGGGCAGCAATGTGCGTACACTTTTGCTGACCGGATCAATGACTGCATCGCAAAAGCGTGCAGTCGCAGAGACTCTTGCAAAGGGAGAGGCAGATATCGTTATCGGCACACATGCTCTTATTCAGCAGGGTATTAATTTCAGTAATCTCGGTTTTGTGATAACCGATGAGCAGCATCGCTTCGGTGTCAAGCAGAGAGCGGCGCTGACCGGCAAAGGTGAAAACCCGCACACACTCGTTATGTCGGCAACACCCATTCCGCGTACGCTTGCACTCATTATTTACGGTGATCTTGATGTCAGCGTGCTTGACGAGCTGCCTGCAGGCAGACAGAAAATCGAAACCTACCATGTAACATCAAAGCTGCGTGCCCGTGCTTTCAATTATGTAAAAAAGCATCTGGATGAGGGAAGTCAGGGTTATATAG
>JAXJVX010000282.1:0-9291 GCA_036308305.1 Acutalibacteraceae bacterium
ACGGGATTTCATACCTACAAGTCTGTTTTCAACGAGGTCTGCAAGACCGATACCGTTCTCGCCGCCAACCTTGTTGAGGAACTTGATCATTTCAACTGCTTCCATTTCTTCACCGTTGATAGCAGTCATTACTCCTTTTTCAAAGTGAATAGTAACATAGGTAGGCTTATCGGGAGCCATCTCCGGAGATACGCCCAACTCAAGGAATCCGGGCTTGTTGTACTGCGGCTCGTTTGCAGGATCCTCAAGATCAAGACCTTCGTGTGAAAGATGCCAGAGGTTCTTATCCTTTGAATAATTTGTTTCACGGTTTATTTTAAGAGGAATGTTATGTGCCTCTGCATAATCAATCTCTTCATCTCTTGACTTGATATCCCAAATTCTCCAGGGAGCGATGATCTCCATTTCGGGAGCAAATGCCTTGATAGTAAGCTCAAAACGAACCTGGTCATTACCCTTGCCTGTGCATCCGTGACAGATAGCGTCAGCACCCTCTGCCTTTGCAATCTCAACTATTCTCTTTGCAATAACGGGACGAGCAAAAGAAGTACCGAGAAGATAATCACCCTCGTAAACTGCACCTGCTTTTACTGTGGGGAATACATAATCCTCAACGAATTCCTTATTAAGATCCTCTATGTAAAGCTTTGATGCGCCGGTTGCAAGTGCCTTTTCCTCAAGACCGTCAAGCTCTGTACCCTGACCAACGTCACCTGATACTGCGATTACCTCACAGTTATTATAATTTTCTTTAAGCCACGGGATAATGATAGATGTATCAAGACCGCCGGAATATGCCAAAACTACCTTTTTGATCTCTTTTTTAGCCATTTTAAGACTCTCCTTTTTTCATTTTATTTTATTCAACGAGTACCATTATACACTCAATTTGCAATTTGTCAAGTGTTTTTTGCAAAAATATTCATAAATCTTTTTTGTTTTTCAAGAAATCTGTGTATATATTCATTTTTCAATGTATATTTATGCATTTATGCAGGATTTTTTGTATATTTAATGTATCAAAGAAAAATTTTTATATCAAAAACACTTGTAAAACTTCACATTTTTGATATAATGTAATTTGTGGAATTATGATTATTTCAAGGAATTTACAGAACCGAGGCAAAATAATGACAGTTAAAACCGAAAATTTAAGAAACATCGCAATTATTGCTCACGTTGACCACGGCAAAACCACTCTTGTTGACGAAATGCTCAAGCAAAGCGGCACCTTCCGTGAAAACGAACAGGTGGCAGAACGTGTTATGGACTCTAACGACCTTGAGCGTGAACGTGGTATCACAATTCTCGCAAAGAATACTTCCGTGTACTACAAGGATTGCAAGATAAATATAGTTGACACACCGGGGCACGCTGACTTCGGAGGCGAGGTAGAGCGCATACTGCTTATGGTAGACGGCGTACTGCTGCTGGTTGACGCATTTGAGGGCTGTATGCCGCAGACAAGATTTGTACTCAAAAAAGCACTTGGTCTTGGCAAAAAGCCGATCGTTGTCGTAAACAAGATCGACCGTGACGGTGCTAGACCCGAAGAGGTCATTGATGAAGTACTTGATCTGTTTATTGAGCTTGGTGCCGATGATGATCAGCTTGATTTTCCTGTTGTTTACGCTTCGGGCAGAGCAGGCTATGCATCCGATGATCCGACCGTCAGAGAAGGGGATCTTCGTCCTTTGATGGAAATGATAATAAATGAAGTACCTGCTCCGCAAAACGATCCAAAAGGACCGTTGCAAATACTTTTTTCAAATATTGACTATGATGAATATGTCGGCAGAATAGGCATCGGCAGAGTTGAACGAGGAATTGTTAGGGTAAATCAGCCGGTTGCTCTCTGCAAGCGTGATGAAACGGTGCAAAACGTTAAGATATCCCGACTTTATACCTATGAGGGTCTCAACCGTGTTGAGAGTGAAGAAGCTGTTGCAGGCGATATCGTTGCAGTATCGGGAATCGAAGGCATTAACATTGGTGAGACGGCGTGTGACCGTGAAAATATCGAGCCGCTCGAATTCGTTAAGATCGACGAGCCGACTATCGCAATGAATTTTATGGTCAACAACTCCCCATTTGCCGGCAGAGAAGGTAAGTTCGTTACTTCCCGAAATCTGCGTGACCGCTTGTTTAAAGAGGTTGAAACAAATGTTTCAATGCGTGTTGAGGAAACTGATTCGGCTGACACCTTTAAGGTATCTGGCAGAGGTGAACTTCATCTTTCAATACTTATTGAAACTATGCGCCGCCAGGGATACGAATTCCAGGTTTCTCGCCCAAGTGTTATTTATAAGCAAGATGAAAACGGTAAGCTTCTTGAGCCTATCGAGTTGCTTATGATCGAAGTACCGGAAAGCTATGTCGGTGCGGTTATGGAAAAACTCGGCACACGAAAAGCAGAGCTTATTAACATGGGAACCCGTGAAACGGGTATCACACATCTTGAATTTAAGATCCCTGCCCGCGGGCTTATGAGCTATCGTTCGGAGTTTTTGAGCGATACCAACGGCAACGGAATTATGAACCACATCTTCTCGGATTACGAGCCTTATAAGGGTGATATTGACCAGCGTCCGAGCGGATCTATCGTTGCGTTTGAAACGGGCGAAACATCAAGCTACGGTCTTTTCAACACACAGGACAGAGGTCGTTTGTTTATCGGACCCGGTGTAGAGGTTTACGAAGGACAGATAGTAGGTGAATCCCCGAAAAATGAGGACCTCGTGTGCAACGTCTGCAAGAAAAAACAGGTCACAAATATGCGTGCAGCAGGCTCTGACGAAGCTTTGAAGCTTACACCGCCTTCTCCGCTTTCGCTTGAACGCTCTCTTGAATTTATCAAGGATGACGAGCTTGTTGAGGTAACACCGAAATCTATCCGTCTTCGTAAGATGGTGCTTTCAAAAGAGCAGCGAATGAAAATGCTCCACAAAAATAAATAATTCTTCATCAACATATAGTATAACGGAGGTGCAAAAAGGTGAATATTGCAATAAAGGGTATTGACATAAACTACGAAATAACCGGTAGCGGTGAAGATGTACTCTTTCTTCACGGATGGGGTGCATCCCTTGAAAGCTTTGCAGCAATTATAAAACACCTTTCTCCCCGCTTCCGTTGTATAGCTCTTGATATGCCCGGTTGCGGAAAGACTTCACTTCCAAGCGAGCCGCTTGATATAGATGCGTATTGCTGTATCATAAAGCAGTTTACCGAAAAGCTGAGCATCACACCGAAAATTGTTATTGGACACTCTAACGGCGCAAGGGTAGCGCTTCATATGTGTGCTGACGGACTTATCGCCCCTGATAAACTGGTGTTGTTCGGTGCAGCAGGCATTAAGGGTAAAAAAACCTTTAGACAGAAAATGCGTCAACTTACATTTAAAACTGCAAAGCGTATTTTAACATTACCTGTCATTAAAAATCACACACAGAAGACGCTTGACTCCTTGCGTGCATACTACGGATCTGCTGATTACAATTCAGCGCCGCCGGTAATGAGAAGTACTCTTGTTAAGCTTATCAACAGCGATGTAACTGCAAAGCTTAATAAGATAGCTGCTTCTACCCTGCTTATCTGGGGTGAAAATGACACAGCAACTCCGCTGTATATGGCAAAAATAATGGAGAAAAGTATTCCCGATTGCGGTCTGTGCACGCTTGATGATTGCGACCATTGGTGTTTTGTTCAACGTCCGGCACAGGTCAATAGCATATTATCCAACTTTTTATAAAGAAAGGCTATTAATATGAGCATTGTTTTAACCGCTCTTTCATCAGTTTTGGCAGTTTGCGTATGTATCACGCTTACACGCTGCTTTCATATGCTGCAGCTCAATTCATATTTTAATTCACGCTACTTCGACTATTTAAAGGGTGAATTTACATTTATATCGGTATGCTCCGCTTTTTTCGGCATTATAACCGCCGTCGCTTGCCTCGTTTCTCCTGTTGCGGCACTGATCATCGGTATGATCGTGAACGGTGTGAGAATATGGTATACGGTTATCGCACACAAGGGAGCCAAAAAGCGTCTTGTGTTCACTGCAAGAGTTAAGCGTATGTACCTCACTGCTGCTGTGTTATCACTTATTCTAATATTACTCGGTACGCTTTTCCCATCAGCACAGCTTATTATAATTTGCGTTCAGTGCGTATTCATTATATTCTCTCCGCTATTTGCAATGCTGATAAATCTTATCAACGCACCGCTGGAGGGAGCATTCCGGCATTATTACATCAATGACGCCAAAAAAATACTTGAAAATCACAATAAAATGACCGTTATCGGTCTTACCGGCAGCTACGGCAAGACTTCAACAAAGCACATCCTTGCCCGTATGCTTTCGGAAAAATACAACGTATGTGCTACTCCCGGCGGTATAAACACACCGCTTGGCATCGTGCGTGCTATCCGTGAAAATTTAAAGCCTGCCGATGAAGTATTTATCGTTGAAATGGGCGCCAAAAAGCTGTATGATATCGATGAAATATGCCGCCTTGTCAATCCTGATACGGGCATCATAACCTCTATCGGACCACAGCATCTTAACACCTTCGGCTCAATAGAGAATGTGCAGAAAACAAAGTTCGAGCTTGCTGATGCAGTTAAGAAAAACGGTGGAAGAATGTATCTGAATATTGATAGTGAACTTATCGCTAACAAAGCTAAGAACTATGATCACATCTCTTATTCAGCAAAATCAGGGGATGTGTATGCAGATAATATCCGATGCACAAAATCAGGTCTTGAATTTGATATCATAGCAAAGAAAAGAGTTATTCCCGTAAAAGCACCACTGCTTGGTATGCACAATGTATTGAACATTCTTGCGGCAGCCGCTGTTGCAATCGACCTTGGACTTTCAGATACCGATATAAAATACGCGGTTTCAAAACTAAAACCAACTGAACACCGTCTGGAATTAAAGCCGTTTGTAGCAGGCTCAGTGCTTATTGACGATGCCTATAATGCTAACCCCGAAGGCTCAAAGGAAGCAATGCGTGTTATTGGCAGTTTTGCGCCGATGAAACGCATAGTTGTAACCCCAGGCCTTGTCGAGCTCGGTGAAAAGGAATATGAGTGTAACAAGCAGTTAGGCTTTGCTGCCGCCGAAAATGCAGACGAACTGATATTTGTCGGTGAAAAACGCTCTGTTCCACTCGTCGAGGGTGCCAACGAATACGGCTTTGACAAAGAACATATGACTGTTGTTAAAACCTTTAAGGACGCATACGGTCTGCTTGTTAATATGTGTGATAAAAATACGGTCGTTATTTTTGAAAATGACCTTCCCGATAACTATGCAAAGTAATAAAGGAGCAACGATATGAAGATAAATGTAGGATTTTTCTTCGGCGGCAGAAGCGTTGAGCATGAGGTTGCCGTAATTTCTGCAGTTCAGGCAATGACTAATGTTGATCGCCAAAAGTATGATATAACTCCTGTTTATATCACTAAAGACGGCGAAATGTACTACTCGGAATGTATGACCGACATCAAGGAATTCAAGGATATTCCGGCATTGTTAAAGAAAAGCCGAGCGGTTTCTCTTGTAAAATCAAACGGTAAGTTTGTTGTAAAAAGCATTGACGGCGGTGTATTTAAAAAGAATGTCAGCATAAATATTGACATAGCCTTCCCCGTTGTTCACGGCACTAACTGCGAAGACGGATCGCTTGTCGGTCTTTTTGAATTGCTGGGTATTCCGTATGTTTCCTGCGATGTGCTTTCGGCGGCAGTTGGTATGGATAAGTCAGTTTTTAAATATGTTCTTGAAAAAAGCGGTATCCCCGTTCTACCGGGCGATGTGTTCTATGCAAAGGAATGGGTAATAAATAAGGACGCTATTATCGAAAAGATTGAAAAGGCTTTTTCATATCCGGTCATCATCAAGCCGGCAAACCTCGGATCATCTGTCGGAATTTCATTAGCTACTGATCGTGACGGGCTTATGCGGTCTGTTGATGATGCGCTTATCTATGCTGAAAAGATACTTATTGAGCCTGCCGTCACCGCTTTGCGTGAGCTTAATTGCTCTGTTGTGGGTGATAAGGATGAGTGCGAAACTTCCGTTATCGAAGAGCCAATGCGTGGTGACGAAGGTATTCTCTCGTTCAATGATAAATATAAGGATGGCGGCGAAAAGGGATCCAAAAGCAGCGGTATGGCTTCGCTAAAAAGAAAGATCCCTGCTGAGATATCCGAAAGCATTAAAAATGATGTTGAGAAATATTCCAAAGCAGCATTCAAGGCTATCGGCGCTTGTGGTGTTGTAAGAATAGACTATCTTTATGATACCGATAAGGAAAAGGTATATGTAAATGAGATCAACACCATACCGGGTTCATTGAGCTTCTATCTGTGGGAGCCAAAGGGTGTTAAGTATAAAGAGCTTATTGACCGTCTTATTGAGCTGGGCTTTAAACGTGAGAGAACAAAACAGAATTTATCCTTCTCATTTGATGCAAACTTACTCGCTGGCGGCTCAGCATTCGGTACAAAGGGTAAGAAGTAAAATATTCGTTAAGGATATTAAAATAAAAGGAGCGTAAAAATATGAAAGTTAAAAAATTCAAGATCGTTGATGAATTCAAAGAATTTATAATGCGCGGTAACGTTATGAACCTTGCAGTCGGCGTTATCATAGGCGGTGCTTTTCAGGCAATCGTAAATTCACTTGTAAATGATGTTATCTCCCCTATCATCGGTTGGGTAGGCGGCGCTGATTTCTCAATGTACAGCATTGTGCTTAAAGAGGCTGTCACGGAGAATGGACAGGTCATCAAGGAGGCTGTTACTCTTAATTACGGTTCATTCATTAACGCCATTATCAATTTCTTCATTATGGCTGTCATTATATTCATACTTGTTAAATGTGTAAACACACTTATGAGTCTCGGCAAAAAGAAAGAAGAACCGGCAGAGGAAGCTGCTCCCACAACAAAGGTATGTCCTTTCTGTAAATCTGAAATTGCTATTGATGCAACACGTTGCCCGCATTGTACAAGTGAGCTTGCAGAGCAAGCAAAAGAATAATATCAATAACCGCTCTTTTGAGCGGTTATTTTTCTGTTTTTAACAATTTACCTCAAAAAATTTATTGCAATTTAACTAATGATATAATATAATATTTTTTAGTTTTTAATGTGAATTAAAGATTATATATCCCTTTTGAATGGAGTGTTATTTTATGAAAATCAGAATAGCTATAGCAGGCTACGGTAATCTCGGAAGAGGTGTTGAAAGTGCCGTAAGCCATAGTGACGATATGGAATTGGTTGCACTATTTACACGCCGTGATCCCGCATCCATCACCACACGCACAGGCGTCCCCGTGTATGAAATAAGCAAGGCATCAGAAATGAAGGATAAAATAGATGTACTTATCCTCTGCGGAGGCAGTGCAAACGATCTTCCGGTGCAGACACCCGAAATGGCACAGTATTTCAATGTTATTGACAGCTTTGATACTCACGCTAAAATCCCGGAGCATTTTAATAATGTGGACAAGGTCAGCAAAAAATCAGGCAAGATCAGTATTATCTCCGTCGGTTGGGATCCCGGCATGTTCTCATTGAACCGTCTTATCGGTCAAGCAATTTTGCCTAACGGTAAGGATTACACCTTCTGGGGCAAAGGAGTAAGCCAGGGTCATTCCGATGCTATTCGCAGAATTGACGGCGTGCTTGATGCAAGACAGTACACTATTCCCGTTGACAAGGCGCTCAGTAGTGTTCGTGCAGGCGAAAATCCTGACCTCACAACAAGACAGAAGCATACAAGAGAATGCTTTGTAGTTGCCAAGGAAGGAGCTGACCTTAAGAAAATCGAGAATGACATCGTGACAATGCCCAACTATTTCTCTGATTATGACACTACTGTTCATTTTATCAGCCAGGAGGAGCTTGACAAAAATCATAAAGGTATTCCCCACGGCGGTATTGTATTCCGCAGCGGCAGCACAGGATTTGATAATAGCAACAAACATATTATCGAATATCGCCTTCAGCTTGATTCAAATCCCGAATTTACCGCAAGCGTGCTTACTGCCTACGCAAGAGCGGCTTATCGCTTAAATAATGAAGGTATGAGCGGCTGTAAGACAGTATTTGATATTGCACCTGCATATTTACATCCCGCATCGGGCGAAGAGTTACGCAAAAATCTTCTTTAAGTTGTTGAAAATAATATTGCAATATGATACAATAATTTATATATGACAAATGGAGGACGAGAAAATGGATACAAATGTAAGACCGGATTCAATGGAAAGAATCACGACCACCGAGCTTGCCAATAAATTTATCGATGAGCAGGTTGCTGCTGTCCGTAAGCAGGTTGGCGATAAGAAGGTATTGCTTGCACTTTCAGGCGGTGTTGACTCATCGGTAGTTGCTGCACTTCTTATCAAGGCAATCGGCAAACAGCTCGTATGCGTGCATGTTAACCACGGTTTGATGAGAAAAGGCGAAAGCGAACAGGTTATTGAAGTATTCAAGAACGGACTTGATGCTAACCTAATTTATATAGACGCTACTGACCGTTTCCTTGATCTTTTGGCAGGTGTTGACGAGCCTGAAAAGAAAAGAAAGATCATCGGCGGCGAGTTTATCAAGGTATTTGATGAGGAAGCACGCAAATTAGAGGGTATTTCCTTCCTTGCACAGGGTACTATTTATCCTGACATCATCGAAAGCGACGGCGTAAAGGCACATCACAATGTAGGCGGTCTCCCCGAGGAGATGCAGTTTGAATTGGTTGAGCCCGTTAAGCTTCTTTTCAAGGACGAAGTAAGAGTAGTCGGCAGAGCACTCGGTCTTCCTGCAAATATGGTTGACCGTCAGCCTTTCCCCGGTCCCGGACTCGGCGTACGCTGCACAGGTGCTATCACTCGTGATCGTCTGCACGCTCTGCGTGAGGCTGATGCTATCCTTCGTGAGGAGTTTGACAATGCAGGCCTTACCGATAAGGTATGGCAGTTCTTCACCGTTGTTCCTGATTTCCGTTCAACCGGTGTTCGTGACGGCAAACGCGTGTATGACTGGCCGGTTATCATCCGTGCTGTAAATACTGTTGATGCTATGTCTGCTACCGTCCCCGAAATAGATTGGGCAGTACTTAAAAAGATCACAGACAGAATTTTAAATGAGGTTGACGGCGTTTGTCGTGTACTTTACGATCTCAGCCCCAAAGCACCGGCCACGATCGAGTGGGAATAAAATAAATAATGCCCGAAAACCCTTGAAAATACAGGGTTTTCGGGCGTTTTTG
>JAXJVX010000283.1:0-2996 GCA_036308305.1 Acutalibacteraceae bacterium
CCTGCACCTGTTTATTCTGTTGCAAGCGGTCTTGATTATCCGTCAAGCGGTCCTGAACACGCATTTTTGCATGACATCGGCAGAGTGAAGTATGATGTTGTAACTGACGATGAAACCATCGACGCCTTCTTTGAACTATCAAGAATGGAAGGTATTATTCCTGCAATCGAAAGCTCACATGCTGTTGCCTACGGCATGAAGCTTGCAAGGACAATGGGCAAAGGTTCTGTCCTCATTAACCTCTCAGGCAGAGGTGATAAAGATATGGATTATATTATCGAAAAGTATGGTATTAGATAGCTAAAATATTATAGATATCAGTCGGGTAATCCGTGTGGTCCTAAAAAATCTAATTTTTTTCGAAAAATCATAAAAAGAAAAAACGCTGAAAAACTTGACAATATCGTGGGAATGAGTTATAATATTAAATAAGAGCAAAGGCGTTCTGATATTAGTCAGGACGCCTTTGCTTTTTTTCTGCAAGTCATTATTTGTTAAGGTTTGTAGTGACGTTTTTGCAAAAGATTGGAGGGCTTATAAATGTATAAGAAAATAATAACAACCGGAATAGGAGTTTCTGCCTGTATTGCGGCTGCTTTAACGATTGGAGGTATAGGCTGTTTATTATGGATAAAAAGAAAAGGACAACAGGAATAGTTGCTTTTGCTATTCTTGCACTTATCTTGATGATTGGTACCATAATTGTAAAATCACCCGGCAGCCATGAATCTATAAGAGAATTAATGCGGGATGCCGTTCTTCACGATACTAATAAGATAAGTCTTTTTGGTTTAAAGGATGTCAATCCCGGACTCATCTCAGCTGTTACTGTTACGGGAATACTTTTTGTGATTGCACTAATCATTAGAATATTTGTGATTCCAAAATTTAAAATGGTTCCGGGAAAGCTTCAGCTTATTCTTGAGACACTGGTTGGTTTTTTTGATAATCTTGCTAAATCCAACAGTCCGCACCGTAATAAGTTTTTAGGTGCATATGTTTTCGCTGCAGGCGTGTACATATTTGTAGGAACAATACTTGAGCTATTTGGTATTCAAGTGGTTACAACACACGGAACATCAATGGCGCTTCCTGCTCCGCTTGCAGATATCAACGGAGCTATAATGATAGGATGCCTTTCGTATCTTGTTATCCTGTCGGGCGGTATCGCAGAAAATAAATTAAAAGGAGTGGGAAAAACCTTAAAAGAATTTTCGCTCCCTATATCAATGAGCTTTCGTCTTTTTGGTGCACTTTTAAGCGGTGCCCTTGTAACAGAACTTGTTTATCACTATATCCACTTAAGCTACGGACTTCCTGTGTTGGTTGGAGTATTATTCACTCTGCTCCATGCGTTGATTCAGGCATATGTACTTACAATGCTAACATCGCTTTTTTACGGTGAAGTATCCGAGCCGCACACGAAAATAAATAATTAAAATTTGGAGGTTTCAGACATGAAAAAGAACATTAAAAACATTTTTACGGCAGTAATGCTGTTTGCGATGATATTTACATTGACAATTCCTGCTTTCGCTGCAGGTGAAGCAGATGCAGTTCAGGCAGTTGATAGCGCACTTGGAGACAAAGCTCTTGCGGCGGCAATTGCAGTAGGACTTGCGGCAGCAGCCGGTGCAATCGGTATGGGATGGGCTATTGCAAAATCTGCAGAAGCAATTTCTCGCCAGCCGGAAGCTGAAAACAAAATACGTACAACATTGATGCTCGGATTGGTTTTCGTTGAAACAGCTATTATCTATGCACTTGTTATAGCAATACTGATCATATTTGTATTGTAAGGAAAGGGGAAAATCATGAATGTGCCACTGAACATTGACTGGCAGCAAATTCTTCTGCATTTATTGAATTTCGTGATTTTGTTTGCAATACTGTATTTCCTTCTCTATAATCCTGTAAAGAAATTTATGGATAAAAGGTGCGAGTATTACAAAGGTATTGACGATGAAGCAAAGAAGAATTTGCAACAGGCAGAGGAAATGAAAAAGAAATATGCAGAAAAATTGCATTCTGCAGACAGTGAAATTGAAGAGAAGCGACAGGCTTCGAATAAGGCATTGTCAGAAAAAGCTGCTCAAAGTATGATTTTAGCAAAGCAAGAAGCCGATAAAATTATTTCTGAAGCTTACAAAAAAGCAAAGAACGAACGCTATATAATTATCAGTGAAGCTCAAGATGAAATTACCGATATGGTAACTCGTGCAACGGAAAAAATTATCCTTGAATCTGGTGTTTCGGAAAGTTATGAACAGTTCCTGGCCGCAGTCGAAAGGAGCAATGAAAATGAGTGATAAAAATGCTTTGAAAACTGCAATTTTGTATTCAGACAGTCGGCCGACAGAGGAGCAGGAGAAACGGTTTTATAGTTTTTTGAATGGCAGATATGGCAGCGATATTAAACTTGTATGGAAAGAAACCAATGCGTTTCCGGGTGGTTTTCGTCTTGAAGTGGGCAACGAAGTTTATGACTGGAGTGTAAATGGACGTTTTCAGCAGCTTAAAGACACTTTGATGAAAGTTCCGAAGGAAAACGGAAATATTATTCCTCTTATTAAAGATGCTGTCAAAACATGGACTCCTGAAGCGATTGCTGAAGAAATTGGCGAAGTTTTGACTGTGGGTGACGGAATTGCCACCGTCAGCGGACTTAAAAATGCAACCTACGGCGAGATTTTACTTTTTACATCAGGAATAAGAGGCATGGTACAGGACCTAAGGGATGGCGAAATAGGCTGTATTCTTTTCGGCAGTGATGAAGAAATCAGCGAAGGAAGCACGGTAAAAAGAACCGGCAAAACTGCAGGTGTTCCCGTTGGTGATGAATTTATAGGAAGAGTAGTAAATGCTCTCGGTGTTCCAATTGACGGACAAGGCGAAATTCATTCAGTTGACTATCGTGCGGTTGAAAATCCGGCACCCGGTATCATTGACAGACAGCCTGTTTGTGCACCAATGGAAACCGGTATTCTTGCAATAGA
>JAXJVX010000284.1:0-2753 GCA_036308305.1 Acutalibacteraceae bacterium
GGTATGCATGTCGGTCATATCAAGGCTTATTCAGGTCTTGAGGTCGTTTCAAGAAAGCGCCGTCTTCAAGGCTACAATGTGCTTTTCCCGATAGGCTTTGATGCATATGGTCTGCCTACCGAAAACTATGCTATAAAAACAGGTATCCATCCCCGTAAGGTTACGGATATGAATATCGAAAAATTCACTTCACAGCTTAAAAAAGTCGGCTTTTCTTTTGATTGGTCAAGAACTGTTGATACAACTCAGGAAAAGTATTATAAATGGACACAGTGGATATTCCTTAAAATGTTTGAAAACGGCCTTGTTTTCAGAGATAAAACTCTTATCAACTATTGTCCGAGCTGTAAGGTAGTTCTTTCAAATGAGGACTCGCAGGGCGGTAAGTGCGATATATGTAAGAGCGAGATAGTTCAGCGGTCAAAGGATGTTTGGTATTTGAGAATTACCGAGTATGCAGATAAACTGCTCGAGGGTCTTGACGAGGTAGATTATCTGCCGAATATCCGTATGCAACAGGAAAACTGGATCGGCAGATCCACCGGTGCATTCGTTGATTTTGCTATTGACGGCAAGGAGGATAAGCTCCGCATCTACACCACTCGTCCTGATACGCTTTTCGGCGTTACATTTATGGTAATTGCGCCGGAGCATCCGATCATTGAAAAATATCGTGAGAGTATTGCAAATATTGATGCGCTTGACGATTATAAAACCGAGTGTGCTAAAAAGAGTGCATTTGAGCGTACACAGCTCGTTAAGGATAAAACAGGCGTAAAGATAGAGGGACTTACCGCTATCAATCCTGTAAACGGTAAGCATATACCCATCTACATATCAGACTATGTAATGATGGGTTATGGTACCGGCGCTATCATGGCAGTTCCTGCACATGATCAGCGTGACTATGATTTTGCAAAGAAATTCGGTATTGATATCGTTGAAGTTATCAAGGGCGGAGATATCAATGAGTGTGCATATACCGGTGACGGCGAAATGGTCAACTCAGATTTCCTTAACGGTATTGACAATAAAAAGCAGGCTATCGAAAAGATGCTTGAGTTCCTTTCAAAAGACGGTATAGGTGAAAAAGGTGTTCAGTACAAGATGAATGACTGGGCATTCAACCGTCAGAGGTACTGGGGTGAGCCTATTCCGATAGTTCATTGTCCTGAGTGCGGTATTGTTCCCGTGCCTTATGAGGAACTGCCGTTAAAACTTCCCGAGGTCGAGAGCTTTGAGCCAGGTCAGGATGGCGAAAGTCCGCTTGCAAAGATTGACAGTTTTGTTAATTGCAGTTGTCCTAAGTGCAACAAGCCTGCAAAACGTGAGACTGATACAATGCCGCAGTGGGCAGGCTCCTCTTGGTATTTCCTGCGTTATATTGATCCTATGAACGACGAAGCATTGGCAGATCCCGAAAAACTTAAATATTGGCTGCCGGTCGATTGGTATAACGGCGGCATGGAGCACGTTACCCGTCACCTTATATATTCACGCTTCTGGCACAGATTTTTGTATGATATCGGCGCAGTCCCCACAAAAGAGCCGTACGCAAAGCGTACTGCACAGGGTCTTATTCTGGGACCGGATGGCGATAAGATGTCAAAATCCAAGGGCAACGTAGTTGATCCTAACGATGTTGTTGAAAGCTACGGTGCAGATGTATTGCGTACTTATGTGCTGTTTATGGGCGATTATGAGAAGGCAGCACCGTGGTCAGATGATTCTGTTAAGGGCTGCAAGCGCTTTATCGATAGAGTTTTTAACCTTATGGAAATCGTTACAGATGATGAGGGATATTCAAAAGAGCTTGAATCATCTATGCACAAGACTGTTAAAAAGGTTTCAGAGGATATAGAAAACTTGAAATACAACACTGCCATTGCCGCAATGATGACATTGCTTAATAATATCTATGCAAAGGGCAGCATTACAAAGGGCGAGTTGAAGACATTTATCACCATGCTCAATCCGTTTGCACCGCATATCACTGAGGAAATGTGGGAAATGAGCGGCTTTGAGGGAATGCTCAATAAAACGACTTGGCCGACATATGATGAGGCAAAATGCGCTGATGATACTATTGAAATAGTTGTTCAGATCAACGGTAAGGTACGTGCAAAGCTCAATATCAAGGCTGACGCCGCACAGGATGAGGTGCTTGCACTTGCCAAAGCCGATGAAAAGGTCGCAACTGCTATTTCCGGCATGACTGTTATCAAAGAGATATATGTTAAGGGCAAGCTTGTAAATCTGGTTGTAAAACCGTAAAAGTGAGGGATTGTTTATGAAAAGAGGAATTAACATAGGTGATCATTTTGAAAACACCTATGATACAACTGTACCTTTTGAAAACCCTGTAAAAGAATGGTACTATCCGCTTATCAAAAAGCTTGGGTTTGACCATGTGCGCATACCTGTGCGTTGGTCTATCTGGACGGATGATGATAATGGCTACAAAATCAATGAAGAATTTATGGTCGAGGTTGAAAAGACTGTAAAGAGATTTCTTGATGAAGGTCTTGAAGTTATACTTAATGTTCATCATTTCCGTGAGGCTATGGATAAACCGCGCGAGAATGCTGAAAAGCTGTTTGCTATTTGGGAACAGGTCGGCGCACGCTTTGCCGGTTATTCTGATGCACTGATCTTTGAGGTTATGAATGAGCCTACGTGGCGTACAACTGCTGAGGAGTGGAACGAAGTTCAGGCAGAGGCGGTTGAAGTTATCAGAAAGACTAATCCTACAC
>JAXJVX010000285.1:0-11713 GCA_036308305.1 Acutalibacteraceae bacterium
CAATATCAAAAAACAATGTTCCGCAGGTTTCGTTTGCGAATCCCTCTTTTTTGCCTATGATGGAAAATGCTTGACAGGGAAAACCACCGAGCAGAATATCAAAATCTGGAATATCTATTGCATCTATCTTTGTAATATCACCAGAGGGATGTTCGCTAAAATTCGCCTCATAAGTGGCACAGGCATCCTTATCAAACTCGGATGAAAACACACAATGACCGCCAACGGATTCGAAACCTAAACGAATACCGCCGATGCCAGCAAATAAATCTATAAAACGAAATGAGTCCCAATTCATTGCGGTTTTCCTCCTTTGAGCACATATTTTCAATATATTATATCATAATATACTTTTCTCTTCAAGTCATATTAAAAACGTTTTTAGATAGAAAAAGGAAGACAACTTCCTTACGAAGTGTCTCCCTTGCAATAGCTTTTTTATTATAACTCCTTAACAAGTCCAACAATATATTTACGAAGCTGCAAAACATCCTTGCCGTTTATCTTACCGTCTGCGGTTACATCGGCGGCATCTTCAGTGATATCCTTTGTAAGACCTACAATGTATTTACGAAGCTGTAAAACATCCTTACCGTTTATCTTGCCATCGTCATTAACATCACCAAGCATAAATTTTTCTTCAATAGGCTTGGTATCAATGCGTCCGCAAGAAGAACATTCTCTCCAATATATGCCGTTTTCGGCATCCTCAATCCAATCTCCGTAATTATGGTCATTTACGACCGTCACAGCACCGTTTCCATAGGTAAAAGGCAAATCATTAAGAGAGGTATTAAAAATATTGTCTGATGAATAATTTACAAAGAGAAGCTCACTCTTTCCAAGCGGCACATCGCTTTTTACATCAAAACAGATGTAAAGCAGAACACCGTTATCAGTAATATTCTTATTAATATCCGGCGCTTCGATAAGTATGTAAATAACACCTTCAAAGCAGGAAACAGTAAGCTCTGCTCCAACAGCTTCAACAATGGTATCATCAACAAGGCAACCCTGATATTGGAGAATGTTAGAATCATAAGCAACATCAATTGACATTCCCCAAACACCGGGATTATTACCGATATCTATAGCAACCTCAGCCATTTCATCTCTTTTTACACACACATTATCAAGTTCAAGATATGGCTTTGATTTATCGAGCGCAGGCGCATCAGCCGCAAACGATGTAACAAAACTAACGCTAACAAGACACATCGCAAGCAGTAGGGATATAAATTTCTTTATCATACAACTAGCCCCCTTTAGTTTATAGTTTTAGTATAACACACTGCATAGGATAAATGCAACATAAAAATATCTAGCGCTCTTATGCACCGCTCATAACAGCCCAAAAAAAGATTATATCACACCTTAAATCAGTCAATCAATCAATTGATTGATTGACTGAAGACCAATGCAATTCTTGGTTGCATACAAAAACCGCCTGCTGTAAAATGCAGACGGTTTTTCAGAAAAAAAGATATATAAAATTTATTTTGCTATAATTTCTTTCAATATCTCCTGTGCGCGCAATGCATCGGCCTTGCCTCTTGTTGCTTTCATTACACCGCCGATAAGAGATTTGAATGCTGCTTCCTTGCCGTTATTATAATCATTAACGGCTGCGGCATTACCTGCAATGACCTCTTCACAGATCTTATACAGCTCGCCTTCATCGACACCGCCCATATCCTTTTCATCAATAAGCTCGGTCGCACGCTTGCCGCTATCCATCATCTTTTCAAGTGTTGATTTAGCCAGGTTGTTATTGATCTTGCCGCCTTCGACAAGTCCGATAAGCTCTGCAAGCATATCAGCGGTGATGCTGATATCAAATGCTTCCTTTGCCTCCTCAGTAGAAAGACGGCGGAATATCTGACTGATGATATAGTTAGATACACTCTTTTTGTTTTTAACACCGGCTGCGGCTTTATCAAAGAATTCAGCAACACGGCGATATTTTGAGATGATTGCGGCGTCTGTTGCGCTGATACCGTACTCCTCGGTGTATCTTGCACGCTTGGCATCAGGAAGCTCAGGCAAAGATTTTCTTATCTCGTCTATCTCCTCGTCGGTTATGCTGATAGTAACCAGATCCGGCTCACGGAAATAGCGGTAATCGTGAGCATCCTCCTTGCCTCGCATCGACTCGGTAACACCCATCTCGGTATTGAAACGCAGAGTTTCCTGTACTACCTTTTCGCCGCTTTCAACAAGATCGCACTGGCGTTCATACTCATACTCCATTGCCTTCTGGATAAAGGTAAACGAGTTCATATTCTTTATCTCGGTACGAGTACCGAATTTCTCATCGCCCTCAGGACGAACGGAGATGTTAACATCGCAACGCAACGAACCTTCCTGCATTTTAACATCCGAAACACCGATATATTTCATTATGAGCTGAAGCTTTTCGACATACTCAATAGCCTCGTCGATGCTGCGGATATCCGGCTCGGTGACTATCTCGATAAGCGGCACGCCGCCACGGTTATAGTCAACATATGTGTTGCCGCGCTCATGTACGAGCTTGCCTGCGTCCTCTTCGATATGAATACGCAGAATTCTTATCTTTTTACCGGAATCAAGCTGTATATAACCGTTTGAACAAAGCGGCTTATCATACTGTGATATCTGGTAAGCCTTCGGAAGATCGGGATAAACATAATTTTTGCGGTCCATCTTTGATATGTTGTTGATGGTGCAGTTAGTTGCAAGGCCTGCCATCACCGCATATCTTACTGCCTGACGATTGAGCTTCGGCATAGTACCGGGCAAACCGATACATATCGGACAGCAATGAGTGTTAGGATCAGAGCCAAACTGAGTTGTGCAGCTACAGAATATCTTTGTTTTTGTTGAAAGCTCAACATGAGTTTCAAGACCTGATACAAGTTCAAATTTACTCATTACAGCACTACCCCCTTATTGAGCGGAATAAACGCATCCGAAACCTGTTCATAAGCGTATGCAAGATTTAAAAGCTCGCTTTCACCGAAGCTGTTACCGATAAGCTGCATACCAATAGGCAGTCCGTTTGCATCTTTGCCGCAGGGTACGGAAATAGCCGGCAAACCAGCAATATTTACGGGAACGGTACATATATCGGTAAGGTATGTTTCAACGGATGAAACCGATGTAAAGCCCTTCTTGAAAGCAGTCATAGGAACGGTGGGCGCAAGGATAGCGTCACACTTCTCGAATGCCGCCTTGAATTCCTTTACAATAGTTCCGCGAAGATTTTGAGCCTTTTTATAATATGCATCATAATAACCCGAAGAAAGCACATAGGTGCCGAGTAGGATTCTACGCTTGACCTCTGCACCGAAGCCTTCGCTTCTGGTCTTGCATATCATATCGTGGATACCATTATAGCTGTCAGTACGGTAGCCGTAACGGATACCATCATATCTTCCAAGGTTTGAAGATGCCTCTGCACAAGCCAGTATATAGTAAACGGGCAAAGCGTATTTGATAATAGGCATATCAAATCTTACTATCTCTGCGCCAAGCTCCTCATACTTGCGGATAGCCTCCTCCATAGCTGTACGGACATCATCACGGATACCATCGAAGTATTCCGATACAATACCGATCTTCATACCCTTTATACTGCCGCCGAGCTTATCGACGGTTGTCTCTTTTGCGCCAGAGCAGGTAGAATCCATCTTATCCTTACCGGAAATAGCGTCAAATACGATAGCTGTGTCCTCAACAGTGGTTGTGATAGGTCCAATCTGGTCAAAGCTTGATGCGTATGCAATAAGACCGTAACGGGAAACTGCGCCGTAAGTCGGCTTAAGACCGACGATACCACAGAAGGATGCAGGCTGACGGATAGATCCGCCGGTGTCAGATCCGAGACCATACGCTGCGATATTTCCACCTACTGCACTCGCAACACCGCCTGATGAACCGCCTGCAACATGATCAATATTATGCGGGTTTGCTGAACCGCCGAAGCAGGAGGTCTCACTCGATGAGCCCATTGCAAATTCATCCATATTGGTTTTACCGATAAGAACTGCATTCTGATCTTTAAGTGCATCCCATACGAAAGCATCGTAAATAGGAGTATAGTCCTTCAATATCTTTGAACAGCAGGTGGTTTCAATACCTTTTGTTGAAATATTATCCTTCAATGTCATCGGTATGCCTTCAAGCATACTGATCTGTTCGCCTCTTGCAATTTTTTCATCGACCGCAGCGGCAGTTTTAAGCGCCTGATCAGGTGTCAGCTTAACATATGCGTTAAGATCGCCGTTTTCCTTTTGGGCAGCTGCAAGATACAATTTTGTAAGCTCTGTTGACGATATCTCTTTAGCAGTGAGCATACCGTGCAGAGTGCTGATTTTGCCTTTGATAGCCATTACACATTTTGCTCCTTGTTACATTTTCTTTTTAACGGGGAAAAAGCCGTTTTCGCCGCCGTCAACATTCTTTAAAATATCCTCACGGTCATAAGACTCTATTACTTCATCCTCACGGAAAGCGTTGGATAAATTATTGATATTATCGAACTCGTCTACCTCTCCGTCAAAATTATTAACGGTATCGGCAAATTTAATGATTTCCATCATCTGCTCTGTCAGCTCGTCAAGCTCATCGTCGGCAACGGAAAGCTTGCTGAGCAACGCAATATCAAGTATTTCGTCTTTTGTTACCATAAGAATTCTCCTTTTATGTGTTTATCTGATTACGATTTAATAGGATATTCAGTGACCTGACAAGGTTACATTGAATCGTAATAACATCGTTTAATATAATATTGGCGGGTTGTCGGCAACCCGCCTTGCTTTAGATAAAATTGGTTTTCTGTATTTTAGTATATACCGTTATCTCAATTTAATATGCACTTCACGAAGCTGAAGCTCTGAAACCTCATTTGGTGCGCCCATCATGACATCCTGTGCATTTGAATTCATCGGGAATGCTATGACCTCACGGACATTTTCATCACCCGTGATAAGCATAAGCAAACGGTCAAAGCCGTATGCAAGACCTGCGTGAGGCGGTGCGCCGTAATGGAACGCATTATATAGAGATGCGAACTTTTCTTTGATAGTTTCCTCTTCATAACCTGCAATAGCAAATGCTTTTTTCATTATTTCAACATCGTGGTTACGCACTGCACCGCTTGCAAGCTCGATACCGTTGCAAACTACATCGTACTGATATGCAAGCACCTCGCAAGGGTCCTTCTCCTCAAGTGCTTTAAGTCCGCCCTGAGGCATTGAGAATGGGTTATGTGTGAATATATATTTACCTGTTTCGTCGTCCTCCTCATACATCGGGAAGTCAACGATATGGCAAAACTCAAAGCTATCACTCAAAAGACCGAGACGGTTACCCAACTCTGCACGGATCTGACCGGCAAGAACGGGAGCGTCCTTTTTATTATCTGCGATAAAGAACAATACATCGTTTACCTTCATATCAGCACGCTTCTTGAGTTCGTCACGCTGTGCATCATCGAGGAACTTATCAATAGGTCCGTAGAAGCTGCCGTCCTCATTAAGGCGGAGATACCCCAGACCCTTCATACCGATACTTTCAGCAAATTTGAGCATCTTTTCAAAGAAGCCCTTTGACTGTGTACCGCAGGGTGCGTTCACACCTCTTACAGTTTGACCACGGAACGGCTTGAAATCCGACTCAACAAACAGATCGGATAACTCAACTATTTCAAGCGGATTGCGAAGATCCGGCTTATCAGTACCGTATTTGAGCATTGCCTCCTTATAGGAAATGCGGCGGAACGGTGCCGGTGAGACCGGCTTTTCCGAAAACTCGCTGAAGGTCTTATAAATAAGCTGCTCTGCAACCGATAGAACATCATCCTGAGTTGCAAAAGACATTTCAAAGTCTACCTGATAGAACTCGCCTGCGGTTCTGTCTGCACGGGCATCCTCATCACGGAAGCAGGGAGCGATCTGAAAATACTTATCAAATCCTGATACCATAAGCAACTGCTTGAAGATCTGCGGCGCCTGCGGCAGAGCATAAAACTTACCCTTGTGGCGGCGGCTGGGAATAAGGAAGTCACGCGCACCTTCCGGCGAAGAAGCTGAAAGGATCGGAGTCTGTATCTCCATAAAGCCGTAATCCGTCATAACGCTTCGCATAAAAGCAATAAGTTTTGAGCGAAGCACTATTTTATCGTGAACTGCGGGGTTACGCAGATCAAGAAAACGGTAAAGAAAACGCACGTCTTCTCTTGTTTCGGTGGAATTGGCAACCTCAAATGGAAGGTTTGAAACTGCCTTGCCCTGCAGGGTGATGCTGTCTGCCTTTACTTCGATAGTACCGGTTGCGATCTTCGGATTGTAGGTTTCCTCATCTCTTTTAACAACAGTACCCTCAACTGTGATGGTGCTTTCCTTCGAAATGCCCTTAAGCATATCTTCATTATATACAGTTACCTGCAAAATGCCTGACTGATCCCGCAGGTCAACAAACAGTATGCCGCCGTGGTCACGGATATTTTCAACCCAGCCCGAAGCTCTTACTGCTGTTCCTATGTCACTCTCTCTGAGCTCTCCGCACATATGAGTACGGTATTGGTTAACAAAAGTCATATTGTAATACTCCGTTTCTTAAAGCCTATCTATTCCATTGTATTGTAACACATTCTTTTGAAAAATACAATAAATATATCAAAAACAATTCCCGTATTTTGAAAAAATTTTTGAAAAAATCAAGAAACCGCAGGGCTTATACAATAAATCCTGCGGTGAAAGCTTATATGCTCCCTGTCAATACTGCCATTATTGCACCGGGGCGATACGGCTCATATTCCGCTCTTTGGCGCAGACAGGTATATGCTGTGCCGAGTATAAACCACAGCGAGCAGCATCCGATAGTGGGGTTGTAAATAAAAGTCGGCTCGACCATTGCATACGCACAGTAGGCAACAAGGAATGCCGAACATATCTGCAAAGCTCCGAAGTCACCGTCTGCCGACTCTACAACTGCACTGCGGCAAAGCGTGATAAGCACTTTGAAGCCGACAAACATAAACAAAGAAAATGCAAAAATTCCGCCGCTTGTAAGTATCGTGAGATAGCCGTTGTGAAAATCGAAAAAGCCGCCGAGATTATCACGAATTCCCGAAAACAGAACACCGCCTGATCCAATACCCGTAAGCGGATTTTTAACAAAAAGCTTCCAAGCCTCTTCATAAAGCTGAAGTCTGCCGCTTCCAAGCTCGGCGTTGATATGCTCAAATGTGACCTCACCGTTCTGGTTGTGCAGCTCCTGTTGCATCTGCTCCTCTGTCGGCTCAAGCTTTTCAATCTCAACGATAGCTTCGCCTGACACCATATGGCTTGCAACGGTACGGCACAGCACCGAAAAAGCAAGCGTTGTGGATAGTATAGCCAGCACTATCAGAACTCGCAGAACAAACTGTAAAAGTTTTTTCTCCTTTAAGCAACGGTATATGCCAAACATCATAAGAAATGAAGAAAAAACAAGCAATATCATCATTGCGCCGTTAGAGGCACTCAAAATTATAGTTACTACATTCATTAAAATGCAAGGAATAACAATTCTTTTCCGCTCAACACCCGACTGTGCAGCACGGCACAGACGATGGTTACGAAGAAGCAGAGCACAAACAGTTGCAAAAAAGCAGACATATGCCGCCTGATTGGGATTGAAATAGAGTCCCATATATCGGTTTTCAAGTATAAGCAGCCGTTCTCCGAATACTATTATCTGATTATGAAACACAAAAAGCAGAATAAATCCCGTGAGATTTATTACACCGGTAATATACAGTATTATCCTCGATATCAGCACTGTTTCCGCTGCCGCCTTATAGTGCTTTTCGGTCTGCATACCGAAAAATATAAAGATGTAAAACGCCGTGAAGATCAGCATCACAAGTGAGGTAGCCCCGGCAAACGGTTTTTTAAAAAAGTTTAGTATTATGCCGGGAATGCTAAAGCCCAAAAACAGAATAAAATAATGGTAATATGGAATCGCCTTATATCTTCCGCTTGCGTACCAGTTATGGATAACGATATGCGCACCCCAGAAAAAGAGTATCGTTATCATACCGTAGCTTAAAAAGTTTATATAGGTAACTGTTGTAAACAGTACCGATACTATATAGCAAATGCGAAAGGCAGTCTGTCCGTCAATAAAATTTTTGGCGGCAGTATGCATGGAACTGCTCAACAGCTACAACTCCTTTCAAAGTCTAATAAAGCGCGGCAATGAGCCACGCTTTATCTATTTAAGACTTAAAAATTATCTTCTGCCTTCTCTTCTGCGAGGGCGTCTTTCAGGACGGGGCTCCTCGTCATTTTCCGGAACGAGACCCTTTACCTCAATAAGAGCTGCTCTGCGTGACAAGTTAAGTCTGCCCTGGTCATCAATCTCTGTTACCTTAACGATAACCTCGTCGCCAACCTGAACAACATCCTCTACCTTTTCAACACGCTTAACATCAAGCTGACTGATATGAACAAGTCCCTCTTTGCCTGGAGCGATCTCAACAAATGCGCCGAAGGTCATAAGTCTTGTTACAACACCGCTGTAAACTGCGCCGATCTCGGGATCGTTTGCAATAGTGTTGATGATGAAAATAGCACGGTTGGCATCCTCAACACTGAGTGAAGATACATAAACTCTGCCATCCTCCTCAATATTGATGGTGCAGTTGCACTGCTCCTGAAGCTTTTGGATGACCTTACCCTGCTTGCCGATAACATCGCCGATCTTTTCGGGATTGATGGTTGTGGTGAGCATCTTGGGAGCGTATTTTGAAAGCTCTTTACGAGGTTCCGGAATACAAGGAAGCATAATTTCATCAAGAATATAATTTCTTGCCTTGTTTGTCTTTTGGAATGCCTCACGGATGATCTCGGGTGTAAGACCGTGTACCTTAAGATCCATCTGAATAGCTGTGATACCCTTCTTTGTACCTGCTACCTTAAAGTCCATATCGCCATAGAAATCTTCAAGACCCTGAATATCAACCATTGTCATAAAGTCGCCGTAAACGCCGTCGTCTCCGGTGATAAGACCGCAGGAAATACCCGCAACCGGTGCTTTGATCGGAACGCCTGCTGCCATAAGTGCAAGAGTTGAACCGCAGATAGAACCCTGTGAGGTCGAACCGTTTGAAGAGAGAACCTCTGATACTACACGGATAGAATAGGGAAACTCATCAATTGAGGGGAGTACAGGAACGAGTGCCTTTTCGGCAAGTGCACCGTGACCGATCTCTCGTCTACCCGGACCTCTTGACGGCTTTGTTTCGCCGACAGAATATGACGGGAAGTTGTAGTGATGGATATATCTCTTTTCAGTCTGTTCATCAAGACCGTCAAGCTGTTGTGCATCGCCTGCTGTGCCGAGTGTTGCAATAGAAAGCACCTGTGTCTGACCTCTTGTGAACATACCCGAACCGTGAACACGGGGAAGAAGATCTACCTGTGCATTGAGCGGACGGATCTCATCGATACCACGGCCGTCAACACGCTTATGCTCGTTTTTAAGCCAATTTCTTACGACATGCTTCTGGATAAGATACATGATCTCGTCGATCTTGCCCTCATTGCCTTCAAACTGCTCGTCATACTTCTCATGTACCTTTTCGTACACGGGGAGAAGTCTTGCATCACGAACGAGCTTATCATCGGTATCAAGAGCGTATTTAACATCCTCCTCGCAGAATTTCTCAATTTCATCGAGAATTGCGGGATCGGGATCATTTGACTCAAATTCAAACTTGGGCTTGCCGATCTCTGCAGCGATGCCCTGAATGAACTTAACTACCTCTTTGTTTGCCTCATGGCCTGCCATGATAGCATCAAACATAACATCATCGGGAATCTCGTTACCGCCTGCCTCGATCATTGCAACGAGGTCAGCAGTTGATGCAACGGTAACTGTCATTTCCGATTTTGCGCGCTGCTCAAGTGTGGGGTTGATAACGATCTCACCGTCAACAAGACCTACATTAACGCCGGAGATCGGGCCGTCCCACGGGATATCCGAAATTGCAATAGCTGCAGATACACCGATCATAGCGGTGATCTCAGGTGAGCAATCGGGGTCGACCGACATAACAGTTGCAACAACAGAACAGTCATTACGCATATCCTTCGGGAAAAGCGGACGGATAGGACGGTCGATACATCTTGAAGTCAAAATTGCCTTCTCAGAAGGGCGTGATTCTCTTCTCTGGAATGAGCCGGGAAAACGACCTACCGAATACATCTTCTCCTCATAATCAACTGAAAGAGGGAAGAAGTCAACACCCTCACGGGGCTTTGCTGATGCGGTAACATTACAAAGCACGACTGTTTCGCCGTATGTTGCCATTACCGATGCGTTTGCAAGCTGTGCCATTTTGCCTGTTTCGAGCTTAAGCGGTCTGCCTGCAAGAGTTGTTTCATAAACCTTGTAGTTTTCAAACATTTTACTTACCTTCCTTATATTTATTTCAAATACGGAAAGGCTTTCGGTTTAGCAATAAACACACCGTATAAAACGCATTTATGCGGTCTGTTCACTGCTAAGCTCCGAGCAACGCTTTTCCGTATTTTTGTGCGACTTAAAATGCGCCAAAAGCAGGAAGGAGTACTTCCGACCTGCTTTTGAATGACATCTTATTTACGGATACCAAGTCTTGCGATGATTGAACGGTATCTTTCGATCTCAACCTTCTGCAAATAAGCAAGGAGGTTTCTTCTGTGACCAACCATCTTAAGAAGTCCGCGGCGTGAATGATGGTCCTTCTTATGAACCTTGAGGTGCTCTGTAAGCTCGTTGATTCTGTAAGTAAGAACAGCGATCTGAACCTCCGGAGAACCTGTATCGCCTTCATGAGTAGCATACTCAGCGATAATTTCATTCTTCTTCTCTTTTGTCATTTCTCATTTCACCTTTCTAAAATTATTCCTCAAAACCGTGCTCCAAGCCGTGGTGAAACCCATTTGGGAAGACGCTGTGAAGCACAGAATCGGGTGCATCGATTATCATAACACATATTTTATCATTTGTAAAGAAAAATTTTTTATTTATGTAAATTAAAGCAAATTTTCATTTTTAAAATATGTTGATGAACAAAGATTACCCATTGAAAAATCAGAAATTTACATTGCACGGCGGCGTGAGCTTTTCGGCAATTCAATTATTTTTGCTTTGTGCGTCAGCTTTTCTTCAGTGCCGACGACCGCTTCGTCAAAAAGTGTTGCACCATAGAAGAAGAACAGCAGCATCAGCGCACATACAGCAAGTGAGCCGACCAGCTTAACTGTTTCGATGGCGTTAATATCTCCTGTGCCAACCAGTCCGAGCGCTATAAAAAATGTAAGTGCTGAAGCAATGCAGAAAAATGCTCTTAATACCTTGAATAATTTAAGTTTTGATCTTTCGTTTTTCATTATATTTACCTCTTCCTTGATCTTTCTGCCTACATTATACTTATCAAGGTGTGTCATAAAAAGGACATCAAAGAGGATTTTAATAGTTTTTTGTCATATCAGCAATGGAAATACCTCAATCGGTAAAGGCTACTTCTCATAAGGATGTTAAAAACCCGACAGATTTTCAAAGTCTGCCGGGTTTTTCCTATTCTGCAAATTGGAATTTATCGTTATCTATACTCATTTGGAACTTCGATATGAAATGTCTCACACAATAACTTCACATCATGTACATCATTTTCATCAAACTCGTATCCGAGATGGAA
>JAXJVX010000286.1:0-3707 GCA_036308305.1 Acutalibacteraceae bacterium
TCATAAGCCAAGCAGTAGATTATATACTTCTGCGACAGAAAAGAAAATAAGTCTGGTTTTCGACTGCAATATGATTGCAAACAATTTGGATATCTTCACGATAAGTCCTCAATTCATTTGTAAATTCACATTGCAACAGTTTTAGAGCATTTTACTGTGTGTTATTAACAATCTATAACACTACAAAATTTTGTGTTTGTCAAAACTTGAAAATTTATTGATTATTTCGTAACCGTAACTATAATCATACAAATCGCCATTAAGACACTGACAATTCCTGTTGCATATAGGTAAGGATTTAATTTATTTCCTAAGTTTTCTACCGTGTCATCCTTGCTTTTCTTTAGTAGACATATCATTCTAATAAACATTGCAACATCTATAGTTAGGAATACTCCCGCAAAAATAAGAGGTATCAGTACATCCAATTCCATAAATAATCTCCTCCGTCAAATTCTTAATTATCGACCCATCCAATCATAGAACCAGAAAAAACAGTTTACAGGCATTGTGGCTTTTGCCACTATGCCTGTAAACTGTTATACGAACCCCCAACATTTCTGCGACGCCTCTTGGTTCGATTTATGAATTAGATTTCAGTCTTCCAAAGACCGTGAATGTTGCAGTATGCATAAGCAGCAACAGGCTTTTCATCCGCCAAAGCAAAGGTTACTACGGGTGCTTTACCAACCTCAAGGCACTTACGCTGGCCGCCTCTATCGGTCTGGAGATATACCCAAACGATATGATGCTCTTCAACCATAGGATGTTCAACCGAACCGATTGTAACCGTTACAATATTGTCTTTAACAGTTACAACAGGAATGTGCTTCTCGTGGCTTGCTTCCACAACACCCGGCTCAAGCTTAGTCATTTTCTGACCGCAGCACATCATAGGAACACCTGCATCGTGAATCATACCAATCAGGTTGCCACAATGCTCACAAACGTAAAATTTATTGTTATCACACATAATCAAATACCTCCCAGTATTTCTTACTTTTAATATTAGCACTTTTATTGGATTTTTTCAATGATTTATAAAACTTGTTTAAGAACTAATCTTACTGCAAAGAAATTTTGCTTTTCTCAAATACTTTTACAAGTACACAACCGAGAATCAATCCAGCAATACCCTGAACACCATTGGCAGGGATGTTTACAACAGACGGTCCAAATCCGTATAGAATGCCTTCAAATAAGAAGTAACCCAAGATCATTACTACCTCTGCAACAAAACCGGTAATGATGCGAGAAGGAAGATTGCCAATCTTGTTATGTAAGAGTTTAAAGCCATAGAAAGCAACCAATGCCATCAAGCCTTTAATCACAAATGTTGCAGGTGCATACACAACGTAGCCGGAAAAGAGGTCAGCCAAAGCAGAGCCAAGTCCTGCAGCAAGGAAACCGTATACAGGATTTAACATCCAACCTGCAAGCAGTACCACACAGTCGCCCAAATTCAGATAACCTTTAAGCGGAGACGGAATTTTAATAATCATTGTAGCTACACAGGTCAGTGCAGCAAGCATAGCTGCAATTACAATTCTTTTTGTTGTGTTTGAAGTGTTATTTTCTTTCATTTTAAATACCCCCATTAAAGTAATTCATCATTATATATTGCACGGCTGCCACCGATAAATCTCGGTCTGGTACGTGCGGCAAGAACGGTTGCTTCACCGATCTTGTTGTTTTCAAGTCGTAATGGAACTGCAACCTTTTTAAGATGCATTCCAATCAGCGTAAAGCCTATATCGATTCCGGCATCTGCTCTGATTTCTTCCACTACCACCGGATCCTCAAAATTAGCATACGCCTGTGTTGCCATAGAGCCCCCGGCCTTCGGTTGAGGCACCACGTTTACAATATCTGCATTTGGAACGGTGCTTCTTTCAACAACAATCGCACGATTCAAATGCTCACAGCATTGAAACGCAAGTCGCCATCGCTTTTCCTTGGCATAATCATAGATTCCCTTAAAAACTATGCCTGCAACATCGGGACTGGAATTTGTTCCAATCTTTGAACCGATAATCTCACTGGTAGAACATCCTATAACCACGATATCACCGGGTTTTAGTTTTGTTTTCTCTCCAAGCTCACGCATAACAGCTGTGGCTTGTTCATACAATTCGTTCATACTTAAATTCTCCTATTGATTAACCTGCCTAGATAGTATATAATAAATCTGACGATATTAAAATAGTCAAAAAAGGAGAAAATTATATCACCAGATGAAATATGTAATTGATATTAAATCGCACACACCTGCATATCAACAATTATATCTACAGGTGCGCGAGGATATTATAAAAGGAATCTATCCTATGGGAAGTAAGCTACCTTCCAAGAGAACGATTGCATTAGATAGTAATACAAGTACAGTAACGGTAGAACACGCCTATTCCTTACTTATAGATGAGGGTTACATTGAATCACGTGAACGAAGTGGCTTTTTCGTTATTTTTCGTGCCGACGATGGTTTTGTAACTGCTCCTATTCAAAACCATATACACGATTTACCATTGAGTAGTCATACCGATACACCAACAGACTTTCCGTTTTCTGTTCTTGCAAAAACAATGCGAAAGGTTATAAGTGATTACGGCGAAAGTATGCTTGAACGCTCGCCGAATCTCGGTACTGCAGAACTGCGTGAAGCAATAAGAGTTTACTTGGCTCAAAACAGAGGTATCCTGGCCGATACTGAACAGATCATAATCGGTTCCGGTTCTGAGTATTTATATACGCTTCTTGTGGAACTGCTCGGAAGAGATAAAATCTATGCCATCGAGTCGCCGTCATACAAGAAAATTGAACAGGTATATACTGCATCCGATGTCCGTTTGGAAAAGCTCCCATTATCTCACGACGGTATTGACAGTAAAGCTCTTAAAAATTCGTCAGCAGATGTCCTACATATCTCACCATATCGTAGTTATCCAAGCGGCGTTACCGCAACAGCATCCAAACGACACGAATATCTAAGATGGGCAGAATTAGGTTCAAGATATATTATCGAGGATGATTTCGAGTCTGAGTTTTCGGTTTCGAGAAAGCCAGAAGAAACACTGTTTTCTCACTCTTTTAAGGGAAATGTAATCTATATGAATACATTTTCTAAAACAATATCGCCTTCATTCCGAATCGGATATATGGTGCTGCCAAAAGAACTTGCAAAAGCATACGAAGAAAAACTCCGATTTCTTTCATGTACGGTTCCTACATATCTGCAACTTGTTTTAGCCGACCTGATAAATAACGGTGATTTTGAAAGACACATCAATCGAGTAAGACGAAATAAACGTAAAGAATTAACTACACCAAAATGATTCAAGACGCGATGCCTTCCCATAAAAAATTTATTTCTTATCAAACAGGGCTCTGCGTTCGGTTGAATGGCGCATCATGGCTCGCATCGAGTCAATATCCTCCGTTTCAAGCATTGTTTTAAGTTCATTGAACTTATTGATAAACAAGGTCATCTGCTCTAAAAGAGCTGACTTATTCGCAACGAATAGCTCACTCCACATAACGTCGTTAATGCGTGCTATACGGGTAAGATCTCGGAAGGAGTCGCCCGTGAACTTCTCCATATCCTCTTTGTCGTTACAGGTCATCAGCGTGATTGCAATGCAGTGAGTGAGCTGCGAAAGGAAGCCGATCATCTCATCGTGCTCCTCAGGAGACAATGTTGTTACGTTGGA
>JAXJVX010000287.1:0-5253 GCA_036308305.1 Acutalibacteraceae bacterium
ATAATTTCAAAAAAATATTTTTTGGGTTTTAAATGCTCTTGACAGAGTTTAAAAAATGTGATAACATAGTTTTCAAAACTAGATAATTTAGGAGTAAAAATCATATGAGTAAAGTCAAAGTAAAACGCAAACAGACATTAGGTGAGGAGATAGCAAATGCTGTTTCGCACGGAATAGGCGCATTATTGGGTATTGCGGGCACGGCGGTATTGATAGTATATGCTGCAATTTATAGTGATGTATGGGGGATTGTCAGTGCTGCATTATACGGCGGTACCCTTATTCTTTTATATACCTTTTCTACTTTATACCACTCAATAACTCATACAAAAGCTAAAGGGGTTTTACAGATTTTTGACCATTGCTCGATTTTTCTGCTTATATTTGGAACATATATACCGGTTTGTCTTTCTTTGATGCGAAATTGGCTTGGTTGGGTTCTTTTTGGTATTAATGCGGCGTGTGCGGTTATCGGCGTGGTTTTGAACAGTATCGATATACAAAAGTTCAAAAAATTTTCAATGGTTTTGTATATCGTTATGGGTTGGTCTGTTCTGATGATGGCGCAGCCGGTATTTAAAAAACTTGACATTTTAGGCGGAACTTTTTTGGTTATTGGCGGGATACTTTATACTCTAGGGATTATATTCTATAAGTCAAAGCGCAAGTATATGCACTTTATTTGGCACTTTTTTGTTCTTGGAGGCAGCATTTTTCACTATTTCTTTGTAATGATAACTTGTTTGTGACTTTTAAATAAAAATTAATAATATATCGTGACAAATTATGATGAATATGATATAATGGCTGTACGGAACATTTTCCGAATACATTTATTCAAGGAGTGTTTATATTATGGCTAACAGATTTATTTTGAATGAAACATCATATCACGGTAAGGGAGCTATCAATGAAATTGCAACTGAAGTAAGAAAAAGAGGATTTAAGAAAGCTTTTGTTTGCTCTGATCCTGATCTTATCAAATTCGGTGTTACTAAGAAGGTGACTGATGTTCTTGACAATGCAGGCGCTGATTATGTGATATATTCTGATATCAAGCCTAATCCAACTATTGAGAATGTTCAGTCCGGAGTTAAAGCATTTAAAGCTTGCGGCGCTGATTATATCATCGCAATCGGCGGCGGTTCCTCAATGGATACTGCAAAGGCAGTCGGTATTATAATTACAAATCCTGAATATGCTGATGTAAGAAGCCTCGAAGGTGTTGCTCCAACTAAAAATCCATGTGTACCGATCATTGCAGTTCCGACTACTGCAGGCACAGCAGCCGAGGTTACTATAAACTATGTAATTACCGATACGGAAAAGAAACGCAAGTTCGTTTGTGTTGATCCACATGATATCCCGGTAGTTGCTGTTGTTGATCCGGATATGATGGCATCTATGCCTAAAGGTCTTACTGCTGCTACAGGTATGGATGCGCTCACTCACGCAATCGAGGGTTATATTACTGCAGGCGCTTGGGAGCTTTCTGATATGTTCCATCTTAAAGCAATTGAGATAATCTCCCGCTCGTTGCGTGCGGCAGTTGATAATGATGACAAGGGCAGAGAGGATATGGCACTCGGTCAGTACATAGCCGGTATGGGATTCTCAAATGTCGGGCTTGGCATCGTCCATTCAATGGCTCATGCGCTGGGTGCTGTTTACGATACTCCTCATGGTGTTGCAAATGCTATCCTTCTTCCTACCGTTATGGAATTTAATGCAGATGCTACCGGTGAAAAGTATAAGGATATTGCAAAAGCAATGGGTGTTGAAGGTGTTGATGCAATGAGCATGGATGAGTATCGCAAAGCCGCTGTTGATGCTGTTAAAAAGCTATCTTGTGATGTTGGCATCCCTGCAGATCTTAAGGAGATTGTTGATCCTGCTGATATTCAGTTCCTTGCTGAAAGTGCAGTTGCGGATGCATGTTCACCCGGTAATCCTAAGTCTGCAACGCTTGAAGATATTATCGGTCTTTATAATAAGCTTATGTAAGCAATAGTTAATTAGATCCGCTGAAGGCTTTTGCCCTCGGCGGATTTATACTTTGGCTTCTACAAACCATTTGGTTTCTTCTAAAAACAAATAGGTTGATCTTCCTTTTATAATACAGGTGTACCTAATTCCGGCGCCGCCTGCTTTAAGGGATGCGGCACGGCAAATATTTGTTACTCTGTCGATTTTATATATTGTTTCGTCATCCCATTTGATGACTAATGGGATTATATTTCCCATTTGATCAAACTCGGCGGTGACGGCTACATATTTTTTTATACACATAGCGGATCCTTTCATTTTCGTGCTGTGTTAAAGTATCCGATCGGATGTACTGTGTGTTCGGAATACGGGTCAAAGCAGGTAATATCATTATTTTTCATAATTCTTGCAAGTGTAATACATTCGTTTCCGTAGCGGTGTTTAAGGATATCTACCGCTTGGTCTATCTTTTCTTTTTTTTCACGGTTTTTTTGATCCTTGAAAATGTCCAATTGTATCGGAGTGGTATCGGGAATAAGAGCCTTTGCACAAATTCCGACAGAACGCAGCGGTACTGTTTTTTGATAAGAGGTTTTATAGATATTATAAGCAGTTTCACAGATCTCTGCGGTGATATTGGTTGCGCAGTCAAGCTCGCGCTGGCAAGTCACAGTATTAAGCATATTGTTTCGCAAGGATATACATATGTTTTGGGTGTATAAGCCTTGCTCGCGTAGGCGACGGGCTACACTTTCGCCCAAAACTAAAAACACAGATTTTACATCTTCATCACTAACAAGATCACGCGGCGATGTTACGCTGTTACTTATGGATTTAACATCTGATTTATATCCGGTTTTCATAACAGGATCCTTGTTATAACCATTGGCGAAAGAATGAAGCATATAGCCGTTTTTGCCAAACCAACGGTGTAAAAGCTCAGGATCTGTATTTGCAACATCACCAATGGTATATCTATAGTGTGAACATAGCTTTTTGTATGTAGCTTTGCCTATCCATAAAAGATCGTATGCAGGGAGCGGCCAGACTATTTTTTTAAAATTGTCCTTGCTGATAATAGTAATTGCATCAGGCTTTTTATAATCGCTGCCAAGTTTTGCAAAGATTTTATTATAACTTACACCTATACTGACCGTTATCCCTAACTCAAATTTTATACGCTGCCGTATTTCCTCGGCGATTTTTTTACCGTTGCCGAAAATTGCGGCGCTTTCTGATACATCGACCCATGCTTCATCTAGCCCGAAAGGCTCGATATTGTTGCTGTAATCTTTCAATATTTCTCTTACAAGCTTTGAAAACCTCACATAAAGAGGATAGTTGGGTGGCACAACTATCAGATTACTGCATTTCTGGCGTGCTTTCCACAACGGTTCTGCAGTTTCAATGCCGTATTTTGATGCTATCTCGTTTTTGGTAAGCACTATTCCATGTCTTGCTTCTTCTCTGCCACCTACTACAACAGGAAATGACCGTATTTCAGGATGGTGCAAACATTCAACCGATGCAAAAAATTTGTTGCAATCAACATGCAAAATCGTTCTGTCCACAAGTTATTCCTCCATCTATCGAACAAATGTTCTATAGATATTTTACACCTGAAAAGATAGGTTGTCAAGAGGAAATAAATTTAATTTTTTAAGTTTAAAAAGTTATTAAATACATATTGAATTTTATGTGTAAACAGTATATAATAAAAATATTAAATTTATTATATAGGTGATATTGTGGGCTATAAGGGGAATTTTAAAAGAGTAGAAAAAAAGTACCTTATTACCGAAGATAAATTTGCAAAAATCACTGAGATGTTTAATGATAAGATGCACGGCGATGAATATGGACGAAGCACGATTTGCAATATTTATTTTGATACACATACATATCAGCTCATAAGGCAATCGGTGGAAAAACCGCTTTATAAGGAAAAGCTTCGGCTTCGGACATATGGGATTCCTGATGATGAAGACAACGCTTTTATCGAACTAAAAAAGAAATTTAAAGGTGTTGTGTATAAGCGCAGAATTAATATGCCATATAAAAAGGCATATGATTACCTCGTTTACGGCATTTCACCTGAAATGGACACTCAAATATTCAAAGAGATAGAATGGTTTTTAAAGTTCTATGACTATCCTAAGCCTTCTATGGTCATAACATATGACCGCATAGCATTTTACGGAAACGATGATCCCGAGTTACGCATCACCTTCGACCGTGATATAACATGGAGAAGGGAAGAGCCGGATTTAAGAAAAGGTGTTTTTGGTAATAAGCTTTTGGCGGATAATGAGTATATCATGGAGATCAAGGTTCTCGGAGCAATGCCGTTATGGCTTTCAAAATTACTTAATGATGAAATGGTATTTCCTTCGCCGTATTCAAAATACGGAAATGCATATAAAACCGTACTTAATTCGTTTTTAGAGGAGAAAGAATCAAATGAGCAGTTTCTTACAGTCAATTATCGGAGGAACAGTAACTAGCCAAAATTTTGCCGTATATCTTTTAATTTCTATTGCACTCGGTATTGTAGTGTCACTTTCCTATATGTTTAAATCCAAATATACATCGGGTTTTGTTATTACACTTGCATTGCTTCCTGCAATAGTTCAGACTGTTATTATGCTTGTAAATGGACAAATAGGTACAGGAATTGCTGTTATGGGTGCGTTTAGTCTTGTGCGTTTTCGTTCAGTTCCCGGTACAGCAAGAGAGATAGTAAGCATTTTCCTTGCAATGGCCGTTGGTCTTGCAATGGGAATGGGCAATGTTGTAGTTGCATTGATATTTACTTTTATTATGATAGCTGCAAATTTTGTTCTTACATTCTTTGGATTCGGTCAAAAACGCAATATGCCTAAAACTCTGCGTATAGTTATTCCTGAGAATCTTGATTACACCGACATATTTGATGATATATTTGCAAAATATACAAAATCATTTGAACTTGAAAGTGTCAAGACTACAAATATGGGCAGTCTTTACAGACTTACATATCAGATAACGCTAAAATCTGATATGTCGGAAAAGGAAATGATAGATGAAATTCGTTGCAGAAACGGAAACCTGGAAGTTTTCTGTGGAAAAACAATGCAGGGCAGTGAAAGTTTATAAAAAATTATCAAAATGCAAAAAAATATCTTGACTTTTAGACACGCCCGTATTATAATCTTATATGTTGCGAAACGGCATATATGGTAGGTATAGCTTAGTTGGTTAAAGCGCCAGTTTGTGGCACTGGAGACC
>JAXJVX010000288.1:0-2133 GCA_036308305.1 Acutalibacteraceae bacterium
CTTCAAGGTTGTGAGCTGTATCCCCTATGCCGTTAAGCTCTTTATACCACATTTTTGCGGGTTCTTTTTCGTGGTCAGCTGTCTTTAAGAACAATGCTGCAATCTGCTCAAATCCTTCTTTTTTTGCCTTTGAAGCATAGTATGTATATTTGTTTCTTGCCATTGATTCACCGGCAAATGCAGCTTCAAGATTTTTTTCTGTCTGAGTACCCGCATACTTATTTGCAGGCTCTGCTGTAACAGCTTTAATCTTATCGCCTGTTGCTTTGCATAATGGACAGATAATTTCTGCGCCTTCTGCTAATTCAAATTCTTTTCCGCACAATAGACATTTGTACTTGTTCATCTTTGATTACCTCCGTTTATATAAAATTATATTTAAAAGCCTTTGCTGCTTTTACAGTATTATAAAAAATAATATAAAAAGGAAATGCAGCACACTTCCAATGATGCAAAATACATGGAAAACTGAGTGCATCCATTTCTTCTTCGTAAGTCCGTAGCATACGGCTCCTATGGTGTATGCAATTCCGCCTGATAAAAGATACCAGAATCCTGTCATTCCAACTGCGTCTATTAAAGTTCCCATTTTAACAACGATAAGCCATCCCATAACAAGATAGCATATCATAGAAAATTTTTTGTATTTTTTCAGGTCAATCGAGTTGAATATTATTCCGATTATTGCAAATCCCCAAATAACACCAAATAAAGTCCAGCCAACCGCTGTATTCACTTCCCTTATAGCACACAGGGCTATCGGAGTATATGTTCCCGCTATCAGAATAAATATTGTACAGTGATCAATTACTTGAAAAACTCTTTTTGAAAATGTTTTCGGTTTTAAGCCATGGTATATACTGGATGATGTATATAAAACAAGCATTGTCGCACCGAATATACAGCCCGAAACAACGCCGTAAACGTCACCATTAAGTCCTGCAAAAACTGCACAAAGAACAATGGCAAGGATACCCATAGCTCCGCCTACAATATGTGATACCATATTAAATATTTCTTCACCTTTTGTATAAACAGGCATTTGTCTGTCTGCAAGTTTTGTCCTTTTCATTTTTATTCGCTTCCTTAGATGTTTTGCCTATTTTACTTAATAATCAGCTTTTTCTTTTATTGCTTCAGATTCTTCATCTGATATGTACTCAAGTTCCACCATACATTCCAGAACTTTGCTTTGTCTCTTGTGAGCAAGGTCGGGATTGACCTTTAACGAATATATCGACGGCGCATTTGGTATGCCTACAAGGAGTGTACATTCATAGTCATTCATTTCTGACGGTGCTTTTCCGAAATATCCCATCGATGCATCATATATATTATAATATCCGCTGCCATAGTATATTCCGTTCACATAGAATTCAAGCACATCCTCCTTCTCATACTCCCTTTCTATTTCAAGCGCCATAAATATTTCAGCGATTTTTCTTTCAAGTGTATGGTCATTTGGAAAATAGAGGTTCTTTGCGAGCTGTTGTGCAATGGTACTTCCTCCCTCAAGGAGTTCCCACGCTTTAATATCATTATACACAGCTCTGCATGAGCCTATAAAGTCAAACCCGTTATGCTTATAAAATCTTCGATCCTCGACGGCAACAAGAGCGTCAAAGTATATTTTGGGTATATCTTCATACTTCGTATAGTTCTCTTCGCTCTTTAGCTCATCAATTACCGTCTCGAGTGGTTTCTCTTCAAGGGCGGATTTGTATCTATCATACCCGCCCTTTACTTGAAAACCAGTAACTACAAGAAGTATGATTACAAAAATTATTAATACACGTTTAATTAATTTCACGAACCATCCCTCTTTTGTAAATTATTTAACTATAACTAATTAATTAAGTTGTCATCATAGTTTGCTCTTGAACCACCGATAAATTTCGGTCTTGTTCTTGCAGCCGTAACAGGAGCTTCACCTATGGTTTTAACTTCAAGTCTAACCGGTACTGCGACCTTTTTAAGATGCATACCGATTAACGTCGAACCAATATCTATTCCGGCATCTGCTTTAATCTCTTCCACTGCTACAGGAGAATTAAAATGTGCATATGCCTGAGTTGCGAATGAGCCGCCTGCCTTTGGAACAGGAACAACATTTACATACTCAGCAAATGGTAC
>JAXJVX010000289.1:0-15949 GCA_036308305.1 Acutalibacteraceae bacterium
CACGGTAAATATCCTGCAAACTGGGCAGGTCTTAACTTTGACGTTCTTGCTAAGATTCAGGAGCTTACAGGCACAATGCCGCTCGTACTTCACGGCGGTACAGGTATCCCCGAGGATATGATCAAGAAGGCTATCAGCCTCGGCGTATCAAAGATCAATGTTAATACAGAGTGCCAGCTTTCATTTGCTGCAGCTACCCGTAAGTATGTTGAAGAAGGTAAAGACCTTCAGGGCAAAGGCTTTGACCCGAGAAAGCTCCTCGCTCCCGGCTTTGAAGCTATCAAAGCAACAGTTAAAGAGAAGATGGAACTCTTCGGTTCAATCGGCAAAGCTTAAATCTTATTATACAAGCAAAAGAGGTAACGGAAAATTCCGTTACCTCTTTTAAAATTTAATTCTTACCGGTCGAACCAAATCCGCCTTCTCCGCGTACAGTTTCCGAAAGCTCATCTGCTTCACAGAAATCCGCTTTTAAAAACGGTGCAATAACAAGCTGTGCAATACGCTCGTTATCCTCAATAACTGCATCTATATCCGAATGGTTATGAAGTGCAACCATCACTTCACCGCGGTAGTCCGCATCAACAACACCGACTTTGTTCGCAGGGGCAAGTCCACGCTTTGAAGCAATTCCGCTTCTAGCATATATAAGTCCTGCATAGCCCTCCGGAATTTCCATTGCAAGTCCGGTACGGATGAGCACCGTCTTATGTGCCGGTATTTCAGCACCCTTTAAAGCATAAAGGTCGGCACCTGCAGAATACGGTGAACCGTATGTTGGAATTGTTGCATTCTCATCAAGCTTTTTGATATTTACCTTTGGCACTTTAAATACTCCTTTATATGTATGTTTCGCCGTCCCACATTACAAGGCTGCTTGCTTTAAGGGACTTTTTCACATCTATGATACGCTGATTTGATGAACCTCTAAATCGTAAATGAAGATCTTTTTTATCCTTAATAAATTCGCCGTCTATCAACACATCAATATTAGACAGAAGCTCTTTGCAAGTTTCACTGTCCCCTACTTTACCTTGTGACAATTCTTCATAGAGATAGCCTGAATAGCACCAGATATCCTTTTCGGGATACAAACTGCGTGCTCTTCTGGCAAGAGAAAGTACTTCTGCTTGATTTTGCGGCTCAAACGGCTCACCGCCGAGCAACGAGAGTCCTCTGATATAATTCTTGCCGAGCGCAGAAAGTATCTCTTTTTCTGTTGCCTCGGTATATTTCTCTCCATATTCGAAATCCCATGTTTCGGAGTTAAAGCACCCGTCACAGTGATGGGTGCAGCCGCTTACAAAAAGCGAAACGCGCACACCCTCACCGTTGGCAACATCATTTTTCTTTATTGTTGCGTAATTCAAAGTATCTACCTCTTACAGATGAAGAACTCGAGCCTTGATTTCCTTGGTCTTGCCCTCATTCCAGAAGTTTTCGCCAAGATAACCACATGTACGGCGTGTTACATTCATCTTTGCATGATCCTTGTTACCGCAGCTCGGGCACTCCCACTCGTTATCATCGTTAATAATGATCTCGCCGTCCCATCCGCAGCAATGGCAATAGTCTGACTTTGTATTAAATTCAGCATATTGAATATTGTCATAGATAAATTTAACTACCTCTTCGAGCGCAGGAAGATTATGACGCAGATTAGGTATTTCAACATAGGAGATATCACCGCCGGATGAAATGGTCTTGAACTGGCTCTCGAATGAGAATTTATCAAATGCGCTGATATCCTCACGGACATCAACATGATATGAGTTTGTGTAATAACCCTTATCGGTAACATCCTCAATAGTACCAAAACGCTCTTTATCTATTCTTGCAAAACGATAGCAAAGACTTTCAGCCGGTGTGCCGTAAAGCGCAAAACCTATGTTAGTCTCTTTCTTCCAATCGTCACAAGCTTTTCTCAAACGATTCATGACCTTAATAGCAAACTCTGTGCCTTCCGGATCGGTATGGCTTACGCCCTTCATAAGCTTTGTTACCTCATAAAGACCGATGTAACCAAGTGAAATTGATGAATAACCGCCGAATAACAGTTTTTCAATGCTCTCGCCCTTGCCCAAACGTGCCAAAGCACCGTACTGCCAATGAACAGGGCTTACATCCGATGTGACCTTTTTAAGTGCGTTATGACGGCACATCAGAGCCTCGAAACATAGCTCAAGACGCTTATCAAGTTCTTCCCAGAACACTTCCTCATTACCCTTGGAAACGATACCGATTTGCGGAAGATTAAGGCTTACAACACCCTGATTAAATCTGCCCTCAAATTTATAATTACCGTTTTCATCCTTCCACGGAGCAAGGAATGAACGACAGCCCATAGGACTAAATACATTGCCCTCATAATGCTCACGCATCTTTTTAGCGGAAATATAATCGGGATACATTCTTTTAGCTGAACATTTAACAGCAAGCTTTGTTATATAATCATACTTGCCTCCCTTTAAGCAGTTATGCTCATCAAGCACATAAACAAGCTTCGGGAATGCAGGTGTAATATATACTCCCTGCTCATTCTTGATGCCCTCAAGACGCTGACGAAGTATCTCTTCGATTATCATTGCGTTTTCTTCTATATAAGGATCATCCTTATCAAGATTTAAGAACAATGTTACAAACGGAGACTGACCGTTGGTAGTCATAAGAGTATTGATCTGATACTGGATAGTCTGAACACCTGAACGCAGTTCATCCTTAAGTCTGCCCTCTGTCAGCTTTTTGATAAGCTCATCAGATGCCTCCTCACCGCACTCTTCCTTAAACTGTGAATAGAACTTATCATAGCTCTTGCGAAGATATTTGCCGAGATGGCGGATATCCACCGATTGACCGCCATACTGACTGCTTGCAACAGCAGCAATTATCTGTGTAACGATAGTACAAGCGACCTGAAAACTCTTGGGGCTTTCGATCATCTTGCCGTTCATAACGGTACCGTTGTCAAGCATATCACCGATATCAATAAGGCAGCAGTTGAAGATAGGCTGAATGAAATAGTCAGCATCATGGAAATGGATAGTTCCCTCGTCATGAGCCTTTGCGATATGTTCCGGCAAAAGTACACGGCGTGTAAGATCCTTTGATACTTCACCTGCGATAAGGTCACGCTGGGTAGATGCAACTACTGCGTTCTTGTTTGAGTTTTCCTCCATTACATCCTTATTGCTTCTCTGGATAAGGCTTAAAATCGATTCATCGGTCGTGTTTGCCTTACGTACAAGAGCACGAGTATAGCGATAGATTATGTACGCTTTAGCAAGCGAATACTTGCCGTATTCCATCAATTTGTGCTCCACAATATCTTGTATGTCTTCTACAAGAAGACGGGTACGTGGCTTGCTTTCGATATACGATACAATATTCTCGATCTGCTCTTCACTTGCACATTCTTCCGGCTCTACTGCGTCATTAGCCTTGGTAAGTGCGATGACGATTTTGCTGCGGTCAAAATCAACAATACTTCCGTCACGCTTAATAACTTTCATTTTGTATTCTCTCTTTCTTTAATCTCTTTTGAACATATCAAATTATACAACATCTTGTGGCTAAATGCAATAGCAAAAACAAAATATATTGATTTTAAGAGATTTTTGGCTATATGAACAATTATTGAGTTGCAAATTCGTAAATACTACACAACTTTAATTTTTTCCAACAAATATTCATATATTTTCTCACCCCATTCAAATAAAAGACTGACAGCACCGTCTGCATCAGGCGGCATAAGGCTTCTCACTGTATTGGCAGCAGCGGTGATATCTTCTGAGTTTGGGAATTCGATTTCCAATTTTTTGCCGAATACTGTCATACACAATATATTGTGGTCGCTATCAAACTCATATGAATAGTTTTCCGGCTGTCCGTTAACAGCAGATAGGCGATTATCACTCAACATCATTCCGAATATGAGCCAGAATATTATCATAAAGCAAAGCAAAGTTATTGCGGCGGATTTAAAAAACACTTTTATTTGTTTCAAGATCATTCCTCCATAAAAATAAAGGCTGCAGAATTTATTGTTCTGCAACCTTTTCAATTTATGTGTTATTTATTTTTTAATAAAAAAACGAACAAGCTTTACTATTTCCGATAAAATAAGAGGTATTACCGAAAGACCGATAATTGCAAGAACATCACTCGCTGCAAGCGATGCAATGCCGAATACACCTGCAAGTGCAGGGACAAACAGTATTAAACACATCAGCGCTACTGAAACAGCAAATGCACCAAGCATCAGCTTATTCTTAAACCAACCGACATCGAAAAGCGAACGCTCACTGCGGCAGTTCATAGCATGAAACAGCTGTGAAAGTGACAAAACTGCAAAAGCAATAGTCTGTGCATACATCTGCGGATGGTCACCGACATGATTTGTAAGACCGTAGTTATATGCAATAAGTGTGAGAATACCGAACATTGCACCCTGCCAAAGCACATTAATACCGAGTCCGTGAGCGAATATGCTTTCATCTTTCTTACGGGGAGGTGTATCCATAATGCTCTTTTCCACCGGCTCAACGCCGAGGGCAAGCGCCGGCAGACTGTCGGTTACAAGGTTCATCCACAACAGTAGTATCGGAGTGAGCGGTACACCCTTAAAAATAAGCAGTCCGAAGAACACCGCTATTATCTCACCTAAATTGCAGGAAAGCAGAAAATGCACAGCCTTACGGATATTATTATAAATGCTTCTTCCTTCTTTAACTGCAGTAACGATAGTGGCAAAGTTATCGTCTGTCAGCGTCATAGCAGCAGCGCCCTTTGCAACATCGGTGCCAGTGATGCCCATAGCGCAACCGATATCGGCAGCTTTGAGCGCAGGAGCATCATTCACGCCGTCACCCGTCATGGCAACGACCTCACCTTTTCTTTGCCATGCATTGACGATGCGTATTTTATCTTCCGGCGAAACACGGGCATATACACAAATGTCCTCTATCTTCTCGTCAAGCTCATCATCACTCATAGCCGACAGCTCTGTACCGGTAACGGCAAGCCCGCCTTCTTCAAGAATACCGAGCTTTTTAGCGATAGCTGAAGCGGTGATAATATGATCACCGGTTATCATAACGGTACGGATACCAGCCTTCTTACATTCACCGATCGCTATCTTTGCCTCTTTTCTCGGCGGATCAATAATTCCGACAAGACCTACAAAGGTAAGACCGTATTCAAGCTCCTCACAAGTAGGATTTGAGGGAATTTCATCAAGCGGCTTTACTGCGATAGCAAGCACACGCAACGCAAGCGCTGCCATAGCCTCGTTTGCCTCTGTTATCTTTTCTTTATCAGCGTGCTCACAACGGTCAACGAGGATATCAACGCCGCCCTTTACAATGCAAAAAGGTTTTCCGTCGATCATACATACAGTACTCATAAGCTTACGCTCTGAATCGAACGGCAAAGCGCAAAGTCGGGGATAAAGTGAATCAAGTGTAGCTTTATCGGTGCTGTGCAAATGCATTGCAGCAGCCACGATAGCGGTTTCAGTCGGATCACCTATATGCTTTTCATTGCCGTTTTCATCTATTTCAACGGTACCGTCGCAACACAATGCACCAAGCTTTAAAAGGTCACGAACAGAGTCAGGCGCTAAATTATCGACCTCATAAATATCATCGGTGTAGGCTCTTGTAAGCGTCATACGGTTTTGTGTTAATGTGCCGGTCTTGTCCGAACATATTACCGATGCACTGCCAAGTGTTTCAACCGCAGGCAAACGGCGGATAATAGCATTTTTCTTAACCATACGCTGAACACCGATAGCAAGCACGACGGTAACTATTGCAGGAAGTCCCTCAGGGATAGCAGCAACTGCAAGAGATATGGAAGTCATAAGCATATCCATAAAACCAAGTTTCATAAAGAAACCGCAAATGAATATTACCACGCATACTGCAAGTGCGATACCACCAAGACTCTTGCCGAGTGACGCAAGTTTAACCTGCAAAGGTGTGATCGCATCCTCTGTTCCGTGAAGTATCGTTGCAATCTTGCCTATCTCGGTAGTCATACCGGTTTCGGTAACAACTGCTTTACCGCTTCCGTATGCAACAGAACAGCCAGAAAAGACCATATTCTGTCTGTCGCCGACCGAGGCAATATCCTCACACATAACGCCGGCATCCTTTTCAGCAGTTACCGATTCACCTGTAAGCATTGATTCATCACAACGCATGCTGTATGACTCGAAAAGCCTTGCATCAGCAGGGATAAAATCACCTGCATCGAGCAAAATAACATCACCAGGGACAAGCTCTGTTGCATCAATAGTATCGGTCTTGCCGTCACGAATGACCTTCGCAGTAGGTGCTGCAAGCACTTTCAATGCTTCGAGTGCCGATTCTGCACGGTATTCCTGAACAACACCGATGATGGCGTTGAGAATTACGATAGCAACTATAACGATAGGCTCTGCCCAGTCATTTGTACCTTCAATTACAGTAAGTACAACAGAAACCGCAGCGGCCAAAAGAAGTATAAGTATCATAACATCCTTCATTTGTGCTGCAAACCGCTCAATAATGCTCTTTTTCTTTGTTTGATTCATTACATTCTTGCCGTACTGCGACAAAAGCATAGCGACCTTGCCACTCTCAAGTCCTTTGCCGAGATCAGTACCAAGCTCGTCTGCAATTTCCTGTGAAGTTGACGAATGCCAAATCACAATAATAACCCCCTAAATTTTGTAATCTATATAATTTTATCATAATAATATCAATTTTACAACACATTTTTGTCGAAGCATAGACAAAAAAGCAGTTGATTTTTTACATAAGTGGAATTATAATATAATAGTATATTTTTGTTTTTAAGGAGCATTTGAATGAAATACCAGGCTGAACTTAATTTGTGGAAGGAAAATGCAGTGGATGACGCCGATCTCATCAATGAGCTTAACAGCATTGAAGGCAATGAGGACGAAGTGATCGACCGTTTTTATAAAGAACTTGAATTCGGTACAGGAGGCTTGCGAGGAGTTATCGGCGCGGGCACTAACCGTATGAACGTTTACACAGTCGGCAAGGCAGCACAGGGACTTTCCTGCTATGTCAACGGAACTGTCGAAAACGGTAGTATCGCCATTGCTTATGACAGCCGTATCAAATCGGATGTATTTGCAAAATGTGCTGCAAGCGTATTTGCTGCAAACGGCATTAAGGTCTACATATATAAGGAGCTTATGCCCACACCTATGCTTTCTTATGCAGTACGCGCTTTAAATTGTGATGCAGGCTGTGTCGTTACCGCAAGCCATAATCCAGCAAAATACAACGGATTTAAGGTTTATGGACCGGACGGATGTCAGCTGACTATTGAAGCTGCAGATATTGTGCTTTCACACATTGAGAAAACAGACATCTTCACCGATGTTAAGCGTATTGATTTTGATGAAGCCGTAAATAACGGTATGATAGAATTTATCGGTGACGATATTATTGAAAACTACCTTTGTGAGGTTGCAAAACAGTCGGTAAATCCTGAGGTGCTTTCCGGCACGGATTTCAAAGTAGTATATACACCCCTCAACGGTGCAGGCAACAAGCCTGTTCGTGCAATTCTTGATAAGATTGGTATTAAAAATGTAACTGTTGTAAAGTCGCAGGAGCTGCCGGACGGCAACTTCCCCACCGCACCTTATCCTAATCCTGAGATCCGCCAAGCATTTGAGGAGGCTCTTAAAGTAGCTGAAGAAGTTAAGCCGGATATCTTACTTGCTACAGATCCCGATTCAGACCGTGTCGGCATTGCGGTTAATTATAACGGTGAATACCGTTTGATGACAGGCAACGAAGTCGGTGCAATGCTGCTTGACTATATCCTCACACAGCGCACAAAGAAAGGCACTATGCCCAAAGATCCGATTGCGGTAAAAACTATAGTTACAACAGACCTGGCAACAAAGATCGCAAAAAATCACGGATGTGATATTATCAATGTGCTTACAGGATTTAAATTTATCGGTGAGCAGATTGGCTTCCTTGAAGAGAAAAACGAGCAAGACAGATACATCTTTGGTTTTGAGGAAAGCTATGGATATCTCGCAGGCAGCTATGTTCGTGATAAGGATGCAGTAGTGGCATCAATGCTTATCTGCGAAATGGCAGCATACTACAAAAACGAGGGTGTAACATTGGTTGATGTTATGGACTCACTTTATAATAAGTACGGCTACTTCCTCCACAAACAGCTTAGCTTCACTTGTGAAGGCGTTGCAGGTATGCAGAAGATAAGTGAGATTACCGGTTCGCTCAGAAACGAGCCGCCTACTGTTATCGGCGGTCTTAAGGTAATCGGAATAAGCGATTACGATACATCACTTTATACTGACACCGCTACCGGTAAGACACAGACTATTGACCTGCCAAGATCAAACGTACTTTTCTATCATCTCGAAAACGATGCAGCTGCTATCGTTCGTCCGTCTGGTACAGAGCCGAAGATAAAGGTTTATCTCACCGCTGTGAGCGACTCGAAGGAGAATGCCGAAAAGGCATGCGCTGCAATCGAAAAGGATATGACAGAAGTTTGTAAATAAAATACAGAGAGGATTTTTAAATATGTTAAAATCACTTCTTTCAACAAAGCTTATCACAGCAGGCATGGTATTACTTAACCCAATGGTCATAGTTGTGCTTGTTGCAGCAGTAGTTGTGATAATCGCAATGATCGCATTGCGAAAGAAATAAGATAAATTTAAACGAGCTGACCGTGGTCAGCTCGTTTTCTTGTAACAAAACTGCCCAAGTGTCATAAAGACACTTGGGCAGTTCATTATTAATCCTGCATTAATTTTACCATTACTGCTTTTTGTGCATGCAGACGGTTTTCTGCTTCTTCAAAAATCTCGTTTGCATGAGCTTCGAGCACCTTCTCGGTTATCTCCTCCTCACGGTGAGCAGGCAGACAGTGAAGCACCATACAATCCTCATTTGCAAGAGAGAGCAGCTCGTCATTTACCTGGAAGTCCTTAAATACACGCTCGCGCTGTGCCTTTTCATCCTCCTGACCCATTGACGCCCATACATCGGTAATGATAACATCAGCGTCCTTAACTGCATCAGCAGGCTCAGTGAACATGCTGAATCCGCCGTTTGTATAAGCAAAATCAAGAACTGTCTTATCGGGAGTATAGCCCTCGGGACAAGCAACTGAAACCTCCATACCGACTTTAAGACCGCCGACAATAAGTGAGTTCATCATATTGTTGCCGTCACCAATGAATGCCATTTTAAGACCCTCTAATCTGCCCTTAAACTCACGGATCGTCATAAGATCGGCAAGCACCTGACAGGGATGAGCAAAATCGGTAAGACCGTTGATTATCGGAATTGAGCCGTATTTAGCAAGATCCTCAACCTCGCTCTGCTCAAATGTGCGGATCATAATACCGTCGAGATAGCGTGAGAGAACACGCGCAGTATCCTGAACCGGCTCGCCTCTGCCTATCTGCAGATCACGGTTGGAAAGGAACAATGCCTGACCGCCAAGCTGATACATACCGGTTTCAAAGGAAACTCTTGTTCTTGTAGAAGACTTCTGGAATATCATACCCAGGGACTTTCCTGCAAGATAGTGATGCTTGATCTTGTGCTTTGTTTCATATTTAAGCTGATCAGCAAGATTTAACACGTCAATTATTTCATCCTTTGACATATCCAACATTTTAAGTAGGTGTTTCATAAACGATATCTCCTTAATAATTATTCTTCAATTACTGATTTTAAAATTTCAAGACCATCCAGGATCTGCTCATCCGTTATATTAAGCGGAGGTAAAAGACGAACTAAGGTTTTTGCGCTTAATACTATAAGGCCCTTTTCAATACAACGCTTGACAACGTCTGCACCGATCTTCCCCTCGACCTCGATACCGATCATCATACCCAGACCGCGGACAGATTTTACATTTTTAAAATATTTAATAGCGTTTTTCATAATCTCGCCTTTGCGTGCGACCTCTGATAAAAACTGTTCGTTATTCACAGTATCAAGCACATATTCAGCACCTGCGCACGCTATCGGATTGCCACCGAAGGTCGATCCGTGTGAGGAAGGTGTCATTGTATCCTTCAGCTTCTCGCCAACAAGACAAGCGCCGATAGGCAGTCCGCCGCCAAGCCCTTTTGCAAGTGTCACGATATCCGGTACGATACCGTAGTTTTCACAGCAAAGCAGCTTACCTGTTCTTGCAATACCTGTCTGTACCTCGTCAATAATAAGGAGAATGTCCTGAGTCTTGCATAGTGCTGACAGTTCATTAACAAATTCTTTATTCTGCGGTAAAACACCGCCTTCGCCTTGTATCAGTTCAAGCATAACAGCGCAGGTTTTTTCGCTCATAGCCTGCTTTACGCTCTCAATATTATTATCAGCATAGCTAAAGCCCTCGGGATACGGTGCAAAGCAATCGGGATGCAGCACCTGCTGTGCCGTTGCTTTCAGCGTATTCATAGTTCTGCCGTGGAAGGAATTGTTGATAGTGATTATCTCATTTCTTCCGTCACCGTATTTATCAAAGCTGTACTTCCTTGCTACTTTAATAGCACACTCATTAGCCTCTGCACCGCTGTTTGCAAGAAACACACGACTCATATTGCAGTACGAAACCAGTTTCTTTTCAAAGGACACTGTTGCGGTATTATAATAAAGATTACTTGTGTGCGAAAGCTTCTTTGCCTGCGTGCACACTGCATCTGCCCAACCCTCATCACAATAGCCAAGCGAATTCACACCGATACCGGAGCCGAAATCTATATATTCCCTGCCCTCGCAATCAGTAGCAACTGCACCACTGCCGCATTCAAGACACACATCAAATCTTCCGTATGTATGCATTGCATAGCTCAGGTCTGCATTCTTATAATCATTAAAATTCATTTTATCACTCTCTTACTGGAACATCGTTCCCACGCCTTGATCGGACAAAAGCTCAATAAGAATTGAATGTTCAATTCTTCCGTCAATAATATGCGCTCTTTTCACACCACGGCGAACTGCCTCAACACAACAGTCTACCTTCGGTATCATACCACCGGATATGATATTCAGCGCTTTAAGTGACGGAACCTCGCTTACCCTTACAACCTCAATAAGTGTATTTTCATCATCCTTATTCTGCAAAAGCCCACGGATATCTGTCATAAGAATGAGTTTTTCAGCTCCGAGCGCCTCAGCTACACGGGCTGCAGCAGTATCCGCATTAATATTGAATACCTCTCCCTTATCGTTGCCGCCGACTGTTGAAATTACAGGTATATAGCCACGGTCAAGCACATCATGGATCGGCGAAGGATCGACCTCGACGATATCGCCTACAAATCCCAGATCTTCTTCTGTGTGGCGAACTGCATTTATCATTCCACCGTCAAGTCCGCAAAGACCTATCGACTTACCGCCCGCACAATTAAGTTTTGCAACAAGATCCTTATTGACCTTACCTGCAAGCACCATCTGAACTATATCCATCGTTTCCTCATCGGTATAACGCAGACCGTTTACAAATTTAGATTCCTTCCCGGTCTTCTTTAACATATCGTTAATTTCGGGGCCGCCTCCGTGAACCAGTACAACACGCACGCCAACCAGAGAAAGCAACACGATATCTGTCATAACGGCGGATTTTAGTTCCTCGTTTACCATAGCGTTGCCGCCGTATTTTACAACAATGGTCTTATTATTGTATTTCTGAATATACGGAAGCGCCTGCACCAACACATTGGCACGGTCGTTAATAGAAATATTCATCTTACTCTTTCCTTTATAAATATTTATGAACGGTAATCACCGTTGATCTTTACATAGTCATATGTAAGGTCGCAGCCCCAAGCAGTAGCAGTTCCCTCGCCGTCATGCAGTGTGATATTGATATTGACCTCTTTTTCAGAGAGAATTATCTTTGCTTTGTCCTCATCAACGGGTATGCCAGCACCGTTTTTGCATACGGCAATGCTTCCTTTTTCGCTTGCAAACTCCATATCAACACCGAGAACATCAACCTCAGCGCCTGAATAACCGATAGCACAAAGCACTCTGCCCCAATTGGCATCAGCACCGAACATAGCGGCTTTTAAAAGTGATGAGTTGATTACCGATTTTGCTATTATCTTTGCATTTTTAACATCAACTGCACCACTGACATTGCATTCGATAAGCTTTGTTGCGCCCTCACCATCAGCTGCGATCATTCTTGAAAGGCAACGCAGCGCTTCGTAAAGTGCACTCTTGAATATATCAAAATTATCGCCGAACTCTGTGATCTCATTATTCCCTGCATCTCCCGATGCCATAATAGAGCACATATCATTTGTTGATGTGTCACCGTCAACAGATACCATGTTAAAGGTATCGTTTACAACACTGACAAGCGCAGCTTTAAGCATTTTCGCAGATATAGCTGCATCGGTAGTAAGAAAACAGAGCATAGTAGCCATATTAGGCATTATCATGCCACTACCCTTTGCCATACCGCCGATAACACAGGCTTTACCGTCCAACTCAAACTTAACTGCTACCTGCTTGGAATGTGTATCAGTAGTCATAATAGCCTCAGCAGCATCGACGCCGCCCTCACGGGAAAGACCGCTTTTAAGCTCATCAATTCCGTTCTTTATCGGCTCAAGGTCGATAGACGGGCCAATCACACCAGTCGATCCAACTATGATATCATTTGCAGCTATTCCAAGCGCATTTGCTGCAAGCTCACACATTGCATTTGCTTTCTCAATACCATCAGCAGCGCAAGTGTTAGCAATACCGCTGTTACAGATCATAGCCTGTGCATAGCCGTTTTCAAGATTTTTTCTTGTAACGGTGTTTGGTGCACCGCACACCTTATTCTGTGTATGTACTGCGGCAGCCGTGCAAATGTGATCGCACGCATACATTGCAAGATCCTTCTTTTGCTTGTTTTTTCTTATGCCGCAATGAATTCCGTTGGCTTTAAAGCCTTTTGCGGTAGTAATACCGCCTTTAATAAATTCCATTTATAAACCTTTCTAGAATGCAGGAGGAACAAGCTTCAAGCCTGCTGCTTCATCCAAACCGAGAATAATATTCATATTCTGTATAGCCTGACCTGCTGCACCTTTTACCATATTATCTATTGTTGACACAACAATAAGTGTATTTGTACGAACATCGATATGAAGTGAGATATCACACATATTAGTGTACTTGACATTTTTTAGATTTGCCACGCTTCCCGAAGGTAAAACACGAACAAACTGCTCATTATTATATTTTTCCTCATACACCTTGCGTACATCCTCAAATGTAACACCTGGCTTCAATCTTGAATAGATAGTTGATACTATTCCTCGATTGACCGGCAAAAGATGCGGCACAAAGGTTATTTTGACGCTCTCCCCCGCTGCATGAGATAACGACTGCTCAATTTCCGGTGTGTGGCGATGTACACCTACCTTATACGGTGAGAATGCCTCGTTACAGTCGGGATAATGTGTTGTCTGTGAAAGACCTCTGCCGGCACCTGTTGCTCCCGATTTTGAATCGACGATAATGGGATCAATGAAAACAAGTCCGTTTTCAAGTGCAGGAGTAAGTCCAAGTGCTGCGGATGTGGGGTAACATCCCGGGTTAGCAATTATATTTTTATTCTTTGCCTTTTCTCTTGAAAGTTCCGGAATGCAATAGACTGCCTCGCCATGAATCTCAGGACAATCATAAGACTTGTTGTACCACTCTTTATAGTCTTCTTCACTCTCAAGACGGAAATCAGCACCGAGATCAACAAATTTCTTTCCTTTTTCAAGACAGAGTTTTGCAAGTGGCTCTGAAAGTCCGTGCGGAAGTGCCGCAAATACTACATCAGCACTTTCAACTGCTTCATTCTGTGATACACATACCATATCACAAAATCCGAGTAGTGACGGATATACCGATGAAATTGGTTTACCCTCAAACGACACCGAGCTTATAGCACCAATCTCAACATCAGGATGATTTATAAGTAAACGCACAAGCTCCTCGCCGGCATAGCCTGTTGCACCAACGATAGCGGCTTTATACTGTTTCATAATTTATCTCCTCATTGTATAAATTCCCAATACCGCCACAGCATCACCGTGACGGTATTATTTCAATTATCTATTATTGTATATTAAGTCTTTTCTTCATTGCGTCGATTTCAAACTTTACACATTCCGGTGCAGGACCACCCTTGACAGTACGCTTTTTTACGCAGTTATCAAGTGATATAGCCTCATAAACATCACTTTCAAAATCTTCGCATATATTCTTATATTCCTCGATAGGCAGTGTTTCAAGTGTAAGACCCTTATCAATGCAAAGTGCAACGATAGTTCCTACTGCCTTATACGCATCACGGAAGGGCAAGCCCTTATATACGAGATAATCAGCGCAATCGGTTGCATTGATAAAGCCTTTTGCGGCGGCTGCACGCATATTTTCCTTTATTACCGTTGCAGTATCAAGCATTGCGGTAAAGGTATCGACACACATAATAACCGTATCAACCGCATCAAATACACACTCCTTGTCCTCCTGCATATCCTTATTATATGCAAGCGGAATACCCTTCATAACGGTAAGCAGCGTCATAAGATCACCGAACACTCTGCCGGATTTGCCTCTTACAAGCTCTGCGATATCAGGATTTTTCTTTTGCGGCATTATCGATGAGCCGGTCGAAAATGCATCAGAAAGCTCGATGAACTTGAATTCCCAGCTGCACCAAAGGATAATCTCCTCTGAAAACCGTGAAAGGTGTACCATTATTATTGAAAGCGCCGACAAAAGTTCAAGACAGAAATCACGGTCAGATACACCGTCAAGACTGTTTGCTGTAACACCCGAAAGTCCAAGCTTTTCAGCTACTGCTTCTCGATCGAGCGGATATGTAGTGCCGGCAAGGGCGCCTGAACCGAGCGGAGAAACCGACATTCTCTTTTTGCAGTCGCAAAGACGGTCAAGATCACGTTCAAGCATCTGTGCGTACGCCATAAGATGATGTGCAAAGGTTATCGGCTGAGCACGCTGCAAATGAGTGTATCCCGGCATAACCGTTTCAGTATGCTCCGATGCCTTATTTAAAATGACCTTGATAAGTTCAATCACCAAAGCGCTTACCTTGTCTGTCTGATTAATTAAATGCAAACGGATATCAAGCGCAACCTGATCGTTACGGCTGCGTGCTGTATGCAAACGCTTGCCGCTGTCACCGATGCGCTTTGTCAGTTCACCCTCAATAAAGGTATGGATATCTTCCGCACCCATATCAATAGCAAGTGCGCCACTTTCAAGATCAGATGAAATAGCAGCAAGCTCATTTATTATCTTGTCGCTTTCCGACTTATCGATAATACCTTGTGCACCGAGCATTGCGGCATGTGCCATACTACCTTTAATATCCTCCGATGCCATACGGCAATCGAAGGATATTGAAGAGTTAAAATCATTTGTTTTTTTGTCGATCTCGCTTTTAAATCTTCCTGCCCAAAGTTTCATAAGTTCAAATTAGTCCTTATTGTTTTCTCTTTTTGCATCAAGCTGTGCTTTAACCTTGATCGGAAGACCGAAGAGGTTGATAAAGCCTGCGCTGTCTTTCTGATCGTAAACCTCATCCTCATCAAATGTAGCAACCTCGGGATCGTACAATGAATAGGGTGATGTTACACCTGCGTTGATGATATTGCCTTTGTAAAGCTTGAGCTTAACATCACCTGTAACGGTTTCCTGTGTCTTATCAACAAAAGCGTCAAGAGCCTCACGAAGCGGTGTGAACCACTGGCCGTTGTAAACGATATCTGCATACTTTTTAGAGATAAGATCCTTATAGTGCTGTGTTTCCTTATCAAGACAAATCGTTTCAAGTACCTGATGTGCTCTGTAAAGAATTGTACCGCCGGGAGTTTCATAAACACCACGGGATTTCATACCTACAA
>JAXJVX010000290.1:0-3729 GCA_036308305.1 Acutalibacteraceae bacterium
GGTATCTGTAACGGCTTCCAAGCTATCATCAAACTCGGACTTGTTCCGTTTGGCGAGATAACCGATACCGATGAAAACTGCCCGACACTTACCTTCAATACAATTGGTCGTCACCAGTCAAGACTTGTTCACACAAGAATTGCATCAAATAAGTCACCGTGGCTGATGAATACAAATGTAGGCGATATTTACACCGTACCGATATCACACGGTGAAGGCAGATTTTTAGCAAGTGAAGAGCTATGCTTGCAGCTTGCTCAAAACGGTCAGATAGCTACGCAGTATGTTGATGCTGACGGTAAACCTACATCTGACATCCGATTTAATCCCAATAACTCAGTATATGCAATTGAGGGTATTTGCTCACCCGATGGCAGAGTATTCGGTAAAATGGGTCATAGTGAGCGCTGTGTGAAAGACCTTTATAAGAATGTTCCCGGTAATTATGATATCGGTATGTTCCGCTCAGCAGTTGAATATTTCAAATAAGAAGCCTGTTTTAAAAGGACTTGTTCAAATGAACAAGTCCTTTTTGTTTTCAAAATCTTTACATTTAAAAGAACGCATTGGGAACTTGTGTGGAACGGTTGAAGTACCCGAATATCTGTATAATATTTGCTGACAAGCGGCTCGCTTGAATAATTTTTTTGGAGGCATTTAAAATGTACTTTAACGCTATTGCTAAAATTGTTTCAGAACGCACAGGCTGCGATGTTTCGGCTGTAAAGCCCGAAAGCAAATTCGCAGAGCTCGGTATCGATTCACTTGATACAGTTGAGCTTCTTATGAACCTTGAGGATGAGATCGGCATTGAGATCGAGCTTGACCAGAAGGTTGAAACCATCGACGATCTGGATAAATTCATTCAGAGCAAACAGGGTTAAGAAAAATGATTAAGTCAGAGATTTGTGAGATACTCGGTATAAAATATCCCGTATTTCAGGGTGGAATGGCTTGGATCGCTGACGGTAAACTGGCCGCTGCCGTGTCCGATGGCGGCGGCCTTGGCATTATCGCAGCAGGAAATGCTCCGGGCGAATATGTTAAAGAGCAAATAAGGATTGCAAGATCCATCACCTCTAAGCCAATCGGTGTTAACATTATGCTGATGAGTCCTTATGCAGACGAAATAGCACAGGTTGTTATAGAAGAAAATGTCGAGGTAGTTACCACAGGTGCAGGTAATCCCTCTAAATATATAAAAGCGTGGAAGGAAGCAAACATCAAGGTAATACCGGTAGTTGCTTCCGTTGCTATGGCAAAGCTTATGACACGCCTCGGTGCTGATGCACTCATTGCCGAGGGTGGCGAAAGCGGTGGTCATGTAGGCGAGCTTACAACCATAGTACTTGTTCCGCAAATTTGCGATGCCACTATGATCTTGCAAATAACACCGTTAAATGCCTTTACGGGCAGAACTCGCCTATGTTCAAATGGATCGAAAACATACCGATGCAGATGGAAGAAGCAACCGAGAAGTGGATAATTTCAACTGTGTGTGATGATGACCGTGAAAATGTAAGTGCTTTCTTTAATGATCTCTATCAAAAAAAAGCTTATTAAATCAAGTGATCGTCCACCGCAGATCACATATCGTGCTATGTCTTCAACCGGCACACTGCAGACCTATTCAGGTATATTGTTGAAGACTGATACTTCCCGCATCCTTTTCTGCTGCAAAAATACATCCGATGAGCAGGAAGCGGATATTCTGCGCAGTGAAAATGAGACTTTAAAAAACATGCAACAGTTCGTTATGCGATTTACCGAGGGTGTTGTTGCATTTGAGGTAAAAAATGATACTGTAAAACCGCTTTATTCAAGTGACAACGTATGCAATTTCTTCGGCTACACAAGCGACGAATGGCTGGACTTGATGAATAAAAATCAATCTATTCAAGATTTTATTTCGCAAAGCGGCATTGATTACGAGGATGTGCAACAGCTTTTTGCTACGGGCGAAGCAGAGTTCACATATTTTGATATGGCCAAAAATACAGAGCGCCGTATCAAAGCTATCTGTTCACAAAAAAATTCTGACAACGGCTCTCCGTGCTATGTAATGTTATACAACATGGATGCAAAATCAGCAGAAACCACAAGCGAACGACCTGATGTCTATATCCGCACATTCGGTTATTTTGATGTTTTTGTGGACGATAAGCCTATCGCATTCCGAAACGAAAAATCGAAAGAGCTTTTCGCTTTGCTTATCGACCGCAGAGGCGGATTTGTTTCCTCTGAAGAGGCGATCGGATTTTTGTGGGAGGATGAAACAGCAAATTCAGTAACGCTTGCAAGATACCGCAAAGTAGCATTAAGACTTAAAAATATTCTTGAAGAATACGGCATTTCAGATATTATCGAATCGGTAAACGGAAAACGCCGCATAGTTGCCGATAAGGTAAAATGCGATCTGTATGATTATCTTTCGGGCAAGGAAGAACACGCACAGCTTTTCAAGGGAAGCTATCTGACCAATTACAGTTGGGGTGAGATAACTTTATCAGAGCTTTGCGGAGATAATTTGTTTTAAAATCGGGGTTATAATATGAATTCTTACATACACAAGGTCAAATATTACGAAACTGACAAAATGGGGATAACACATCATTCAAACTATGTTCGGTGGATGGAAGAAGCCCGTATGGACTATCTTTATCAGCTGGGATATGGCATGAAAAAGCTTGAAGACGAAGGTATCACCTCACCTGTTGTATCAGTGGAATGTGAGTACAAACGCACCACTACTTTTGACGATGCGATAAAAATTGATGTATCAATTGAAAAATACACGGGCGTAAAGCTTTCACTTGTATATGTGATGACAGATACTGCTACAAATGAGATCGTTTTGACTGCACGATCATCACACTGCTTTATCGATACTGATAAAAGACCGATAGCTGTAAAAAAGCATTTCCCTGAGTTTGATGAAATTTTAAAAGCACAAATATAAAAATGGCTGACTTGCCCAAGTGTCCTTAAGAACACTTGGCTAAAGTCAGCCGTTTTTTATTGATCAATATTTGACTAAAGCATCGATTATTTGCGGGAAGGCTTCAGTTGCACTACTGCGGTTAAACAGTCTGAAATCCTTACCATTGTCCCACCAAAAGCACACCATATTATAATTATCGGCATACTTTTTCATAGCATTTACATATTCAACTCGTTCAGCGGTATTATCCTTATCTATTGCACCGAATTCGCCTATTATCACCGGCACACCCAAAGGCTCAAATTTATCATTTACTATCTTTAATGTGGACTCAAGCAGCGTTCCGTAAGCCATTTCATTCCACTCACTTACCGAAGCTCCTCCGCCTACACCTGAAAAATCTCCGGGTGTATATGTATGGACCTCAACGATTAGTCTGTCTTTAACCGTATCCCTGGGCACCTTAAAACCTTCAACAATATCATATCCGGTTCCCGCACCGTATGTGCTGACAATAAGATGACGCTTTGCATTGTTACCGCCGGTTGCACGCACCGTTGTTACAAACTGCTGTGCAAGAATATTTGTGTTTTGAATATCCGTTGCGCTTGCAGTTGACCAATCGCTTTCTGCTTTTAATATTTCATTAAAGCCTTCAAACAAAAGATAATCATCATAATTCTTAAAACGGTTAGCTATCTGCTTCCATACCGCAATAAACTCTGTTTGAGTTTTAACGATATCGTTTCCGGTATTAAGCCAATTCTGCTCATGGTGCGTGTTAAGTA
>JAXJVX010000291.1:0-3178 GCA_036308305.1 Acutalibacteraceae bacterium
GCTCTCGGTCGTGCTATCGTTCGTGAGTCGCAGGTATTCTTGCTTGACGAGCCGCTTTCAAACCTTGATGCTAAGCTTCGTGCACAGATGCGTACCGAGCTTACAAAGCTTCATCAGAAACTCGGTACAACTTTCATCTATGTAACTCATGACCAGACTGAAGCTATGACAATGGCTGACCGTATCGTTGTTATGAAAGACGGTCTTATTCAGCAGGTTGATACACCGCAGCATCTTTACGATCTTCCGGTCAACACATTTGTTGCTGGCTTTATCGGTTCACCGCAGATGAACTTTGTTGACAGTGTTATCCGCAAGGAAGGTAATGACTTCTTCGTAGAGTTCGGTTCAGAAGATACAAAGCGCCGTCTTGGTGTTAAGTTTAAGGTTAAGCTTCCTGAATCAAAGAATCCGAAGGGCATCCTTGAAAACTATGTTGATAAACAGGTTATCATGGGCATCCGTCCTGAACATATCCATGACGAGCCCAAGCTCCTCAAAGAATTCCCAGACGGTATCGTATCTTGTAATGTTGAAGTTACTGAGCTTATGGGTGCTGAAACATATCTTTATGTTGATTGCGAGACAAACAAGCTTATCGCTCGTGTATCTCCCGATACAACTGCAAAGATGGGTGAAGAAATCGATATTACTCTTGAGCCCGGAAAGATCCACCTTTTCGACAAGGACACAGAGCAGGCTATCTCTCACTAATAAAATAATTAAAGCAGGTAGGAAATTTTCCTACCTGCTTTTTGTTGCTATTCTGCTTATTTCCAACAATCTGTATCGTGGCGAAGTTTAATGTCTTCTGCCCGGAATACAGGCTCTTTCCCCTGCTTACGCTGAATCTCATAATCCTTCAAAGCACGGATAGCATATTTACTCAAAATAAATATGACCGGAATATTTATTATTGTCATAGCGCCCATAGTAATGTCTGCAATATCCCAGAGTAGACCGGCACTTAATCCGGCGCCGATAAATATTACTATCGATGCAATAATATAATACACACTTTGAAAGAGTTTGCCCGGTTTTCGTTTTAATAAGAAATAAATACATTGATCAACATAATATAGATTTCCGAGCAAGGTTGTGAAAGCAAATAAAATCATTGCAACAGTGATAAATGCGGGGCCGAATGTGCCAAGAGTTTTTGATAGTGCCTCCTGAACATACGGTGCGCCGGATAAACCTTCACTCGGCTCAACGCCTGAGCACATACACATAAACGCAGTTGCAGAGCAAATAAGTAATGTATCAATAAATACCGAAAGCACCTGAACAAGACCTTGCTTAATAGGATGGGTTACATCGGCTGAGGCGGATGCATTCGGTGCTGATCCAACACCTGCTTCATTACTGAAAAGGCCACGCTTAATACCGTACATTATGCACGATCCACTGAAACCACCAAATATAGCTTTCAAATCAAATGCCTCGCTAAAAATGCGGGCAAAAACCGAAGGTAATGTTGTTATATTCATCACAATTATAAGCAATGCAATAAGAACATAGGCAATACCCATTATCGGAACTAACCAACTCGTTACCTTTATCATACGTTTTCCGCCACCGAAAAGGCAGTATCCAACAATAACAGCGAGAATAAGACCGATAATCCAAGGTGTATATTTTTCATTGTAAAAACTATAGGATGAGAATGTTGATTGCAGATTGTAAGATGCAAGCATATTAAATCCAAAACCGTAAGTAACTATAAGAAATACAGAAAAAACAACTGCTAAAACACGATTTTTTAATGCTGTTTCAATATAATATGCAGGACCGCCGTAATATCCGTCAGGTCCTTTCTTTTTATATATCTGCGCAAGAGTGCTCTCGATCAGAGCGGAAGCACTACCAATGACAGCGATGATCCACATCCAAAACACCGACCCAAAGCCACCAAGGCAAAGAGCAGTAGATACTCCTACTATATTGCCGGTGCCGACACGAGATGCAGTAGATACCATCAATGCCTGAAAAGATGAAACACCCTTACCATCTTTAGGCTTCTCGGTTACAGCACGAAGCTGCTCCCTAAATAAGCGAAACTGTGCAAAACGAGTTCTTACAGTAAAGTATATTCCACCGACTATCAGCAGAATGATCAGTATGTAGCCATATAATGCATCACTAACAATAGAAACGATTTGTTCTAACATATAATACCCCTTTTCCTATAAGTTAGTATGTATTATATCATAAAACTTCATAACTTTCAATGAAATCTGCTTCGCAGATGAAATTAAATCCACCCATCATCTGATCACAGCGGATTTCATCCCACGCAAGTGGAATTTATCCCGTCAGCAAGGACGGATTTAGTTGAAAAGAAACAACCTTTGTCTGGTAGACAAAGGTTGTTTCTTTTTTGCGAAAGACTACCTAAACGGAGCAGAATCGAGGTAAAAGTAAGCAAAAGTATGCTAATGCCGATGAAATAGTTTCTTAATTATTTCGAGAAAAGAGCTTCTCTTGCTTTCAGGAAAAGGTTCATCCAACACCCACGGCAAATCTATGCCGTAAATGGTGACAGTAAAATATTCGTCTGTTTTTTGTTCGTTGGGAACATACCAATTGTCAATAACTATATTGAGAAAAAGACCTCCGTCAAACATATCAATTTCGTACTTATCAGATTCTAATATTTTACCGATTACGGTGTAAGAAACAAAATGATAGTCAATATAATCCTTGTCAGCACAAGATCCTATTTCATCGGGTCTTTCAATCAATAAGCCCAATTCGGCAAGGAATTCTTTTAGTTTAGGGAATTTCTCTGCGATTTGGGCATAAAGATTGCGATCCTCATCACAATCACATATATTGTGTTCCTGGGAATATTTTGAGGTGCCTTCAATATCAACATCCAGAACATAGCCGTGTTTGCGTATGATCATTTTGTATTCTCCCTTGCAGTTCGGCAAGCTTGTTTTCTTTCACATAATCGTCTCTTTTGGGAATTATTATATCATAAAACCTAGGAAATTTCAATGATGCATCGACTTCGTCGATATGATGTATTGCGCTGTGCGCAATATGATGCTGCTCGCTTCACTCGCAATGATGCGATGTTTGCCACAAACATTAGGTGAAGCCGACATCATTAGCGTCAGCGGCATCATTAGTGAAACGACATCATTTGCCGAAGGCAAACATCATTCAAAAA
>JAXJVX010000292.1:0-1378 GCA_036308305.1 Acutalibacteraceae bacterium
GGTATCGGCGGTGTCGGCGTTGATTCGTTCCGGAGCTGGTGATGTTGACCTTATTGACGATGGTAAGGTATGCCTAACCAATATTAACAGGCAAATTATGCAACTCAAAAAACTGTAAGCAGATACAAGGTTGATGTTTCGGCTGAACAAATAGCAGAAATTAATCCAGATTAAAGGGTACGAACATTCAAAAATTTTTATACACCCGAAATGACAGAGCATACCATATTCCTATGAAGAGTGCAGTTATGCACTCTTTATTTTTTTGAATAAACGCCGGGTTTGCGGAAAGTGTTATGTAGGTATTTGCATTGCATAAAAAGAAGTAACCGGAAGGCAAAATACCTTCCGGTTACATACATCTCTCAAAATTTTGTTAAAAACAAATAGCAAAATGATTATGAGTATTTTTATACGTTAAATATATTAACTGAAAAGTGATTTAGTAAGATACCAACTATTGCCGATTTTAATTGCTGTTGCTGAACTAACGGTTGTGCTTGTCAATTCAAAAGCGGCGTCATCAGGAGTTTCCATTGTATCCGAAACAGCTTCTGCTGCACTGTAATTCAATTTGAAAGATACAGTAGCTGCCATCTTGACCTCATCTACATCGCCCTCATATTCAGCAAGCAACGATTCAAACTCATTAGTACCACGCTTGATGTATTCACATTTGTAGTCTTCAATTGAATCGTATTTGAAAAACACTCCGCTGTATCCGTATTCAAGCCACATTGTAAGATACTCGCTATCATCAATATCAGCAGAGGTTTCAAGACCGTAGTATGCACCGTACTGCTCAATCTGCTCTATATAAGCATCTGCTGCTGCATCAGATAGCGTTGTCAAGATACCTTCGCCGTCCTTTGCAAGGAACGCTTCACAGTATTCTGTAACGACCTTCTTCGGATTGCCGTAAATTATTTTCTGATAAAGCGAGCTGAAGGTTCCATTTACACATCCTACAACAAGCAAGGTACAAAGCACACCCGCAAGAAATGAAGTAATTACAGATACAATATCTAACTTGTATTTTACCTTTTCTGGTTTCGGATCGGCAGGAGCTGCTGCATTTTCTGCATCAGCATCTGTTTCATCAGCTGAAATTTCCTCTGATACCTCTTCTTCATTTACAACAGGTATTTCTTCATCGACTGCTGTTTCAGGTGCTACCTCATTTACAGCGTCATCATCAACAAGCATTTCTCCGCACATTCTGCAAACAAGTACATCTTTGTCTCCTTCGTGTGCGCCGCATTTGGGACAAGTCATAAAAATTATCTCCTTATTTTAAATATAATACAATTTTAACAGAATGAATACCTTCTGTCAAGCACTAATCCAGCTCACGCTGACCTGTATAAAGCTCGTAGTA
>JAXJVX010000293.1:0-1351 GCA_036308305.1 Acutalibacteraceae bacterium
GCTTACCGCAGCTGTAACCGCACCGCACTTACGAGTGCCCATATCTGCGCAAAGCCGCTGCGCCGCCTCCTTTTGCACCATAACGGTGATTGCCTTAAAAGGCAGTTTTGATTCAAGCAAGCTCATTACGATAGGTGAGGTTATGTAATAAGGCAGATTTGCACAAACACATACCTCCATACCATCGAAATAATCACTAAGTACCTTTTCAAGATCTATTTTTAACACATCGCCGAAAATAACCGTAACATTATCGTAATCTTTCAATGTAACATCAAGCACAGGTCGCAGACGCTCATCCAACTCAATAGCAACGACACGCTTCGCTCTTTTGGCAAGCTCCGTTGTCAGCACACCTACGCCCGTACCTATCTCGATAACACCTATGCCCTCACAGCCGCACATATCCGCCATTTTAGGACATACCGACGGATTGACAAGAAAATTCTGACCGAGCTGCTTTGAAAATGTAAAGCCTGCTTCCCCAAGCAAGGTCTTTACATATTTAATATCAGTAAGTGCATTCAAAGAAATGCTCCTCCTCAAAAAACAATATGATGTGATGCTATTATAACACATTTTTAAAAAAATTAAAGCAAAATTGTTGAAAAATAAGTGAATGTGATGTAAAATATTTAATAACTATTCAGTTTTCACAAGGAGGCAAAGAAAAAATGGACAAAATAACCCGTAAGGATAAGATCAATTATTACCTTGATATTGCGCAGACCGTTGCCGGAAGAGGAACATGTCTTCGCAGGAATTACGGCGCTATCATCGTAAAAAACGATCAGATAGTATCCACCGGCTACACCGGTGCGCCCAGAGGCAGAAAGAACTGCATTGATATGGGTGAGTGTACCCGCAAAAAGAACAATATCCCTCACGGTCAGCGTTATGAGCTTTGCCGTTCAGTTCATGCTGAAGCCAATTGCATTATTTCAGCAGCAAGAAGCGAAACTATCGGTGCAACACTTTATCTTGCAGGGATCGACGCCGAAACAGGTGAGCTTGTAAAAGGTGCTGAAAGTTGCGCAATGTGCAAAAAGCTTATCATCAATGCAGGTATTGATAAGTGCATCGTTCGTGAAACACCGACTGAATACCGTGAGATCATCATCCGCGACTGGATATTTAACGACGATTCACTTGATATATCACTTTAATTATTAACATTATCGGAGGAACACTTTAAAATGTCTGAAAAATTCTACATCACCACAGCCATCGCATATACATCCAAAAAACCTCATATCGGTAACAGCTACGAAATCGTGCTTACCGATGCTATTGCACGCTATAAACGAATGCAGGGTTATGATGTATTTTTCCTCACAGGAACAGATGAGCA
>JAXJVX010000294.1:0-1868 GCA_036308305.1 Acutalibacteraceae bacterium
ACTTCGCCCATGGCGACATCATTATGGTAGGCGGCTATACTATATTTGTAGTTATGACTGCAGCAGGTAATCCGATACTTGGTCTTCTGGCTGCCATCATTTTCTGCGTTATTTTGGGTGTCACTATTGAAAAACTTGCATACAAGCCGCTACGCGGTGCCTCTCCCCTTGCAGTACTTATTACTGCTATCGGTATGAGCTATCTTTTGCAAAGCCTTGCGCAAATCATATTCGGTTCTTCACCTAAAATGGTTATGATAGCAGACCTTGGCAATGTGGAATTCGGCGGACTTAAAATTCCTGTTTATGTTGTAATTACGCTTGTTTCCTCATTCGCTATTATGTTAGTTTTGAGTACATTTGTTAAATACACAAAAATCGGCCGTGCTATGATCGCTGTATCAGAAGATAAGGGCGCAGCACAGCTTATGGGCATCAATGTTAACAGAATTATAACAATCACCTTTGCGATTGGCTCGGCACTTGCTGCATTTGCAGGATTTTTCATGCTTATGAAGTCCCCCAGCCTTACCAACACTCTCGGTGCGATGCCCGGCATCAAGGCATTCACCGCAGCGGTCATCGGCGGTATCGGTTCAATTCCGGGTGCAATGTTAGGCGGCATTTTAATGGGTGTCGTAGAATCTGTTTCCTTTAAAATTCCTGCGATCGCTCCCTACACAGATGCAATAGAATTTTTGATCCTTATCGCAATACTTCTTATAAGACCTTCGGGCATTTTAGGCAAAAAGAGAAGGGAGAAGGTATAATGGCCGGCAAATTATCAAAGATCAAGTGGAAACACTATATAAACTATATTGTAATTGCAATATTTACGGTTATTCTGGGCATTATGTCAGTTACCGGCTCTTTAAGCTCATCCTCAATTATTCTTATTGAGAAAATAGCTATTTCCGTAATGCTTGCGGTATCATTGAGCGTTGTAGTAGGATTCTTGGGCGAGCTTTCGCTCGGTCACGCAGGATTTATGTGCGTCGGCGCATACTTCGGCGGTAAAGTGGCATCAATTCTCGAACCGATTTTCGGAAACGAATATTTGGCGCTTATCGTATCTGTGGTTACCGGCGGTGTGGTTGCAGCTATCTGCGGTGTTATCATCGGTCTTCCGGCGCTTCGTCTGCGTGGCGACTATCTTGCTATCGTAACGCTTGCTTTCGGTGAGATCGTACGTTCGCTGTTTATGAATTCAAGTGATGAATCTTTCGGCGGCTCATTAGGACTTGAAACACCCCGATTTAATAAGGATGTTTTATTCATTATTGCTTTGGTGATGGTGCTTTTGTGTCTTGCAGTTATTCAGAACCTTATCCGTTCAAAGCACGGCAGAGCTATCACCTCTATCCGTGATAATGAGATTGCCGCAAAAGCAACCGGCATAAATGTAACCAAATATAAATTGATGGTATTTACTATTTCATCATTCTTTGCAGGTATTGCAGGTGTGCTTTATAGCTACAGCAACTATACAGTACAAAGTTCAAAATTCAGCTACAACTATTCAATCGAGATACTTGTAATGGTTGTTCTCGGCGGAATGGGAAGCATCAATGGCTCTATTATCGCTGCTACTCTTATCACCTTCCTTGATGTTAAGCTGCAAACGGTTCTTACCGGTAATCTCGCAGTTCTTCAGGATCTTTTCTATGCTCTTATCCTCATAGTGATCGTTATATATAATAACGCTCCGGGCCTCAAGAGCTTCAGAGAACAATACAATTTCAAAAATCTTCTTGCAAAGATCATGCGTAGCAAGAAATCCGATCCGTCTAAAGATCGGGATGACGAGGCCAATTGGGACCGAGTACCTACCAAGATAAAAATGGATGAGATGCTCTCAACCGGCGTTA
>JAXJVX010000295.1:0-11836 GCA_036308305.1 Acutalibacteraceae bacterium
CTATATTACAGGTTATCTTAATTCAAAGAATAAATAATTGAAACAAAACGCATCACTTTTGTGATGCGTTTTGCAAAATTGTATTTGGAGTTTTTTATGCAAGTTCTTTATCATAACGATGATATTGCCGTGTGCCTGAAGCCGATCGGGCTTGATTCGGAGCATGGTGTACCGGCTGAATTGAAAAAACTGATCGGCGGTGATTTTTTTACAGTTCACCGTCTTGATTTGAATGTCGGCGGTGTAATGGTGTATGCAAGAAACAAGCATAGTGCCACTTTGCTTTCGAAGGTCATTGCAAACAATGAAATGATAAAGGAATATGTTGCAAAAGTATACGGAAATATTGAAAATGACGGTGTTTTTGAAGACCTTTTATTTAAAGATTCACGCAAAAACAAGGTTTTTGTTGTTAAACGGCAACGAAAAGGAGTGAAGTCGGCTAAGCTTGAATATATAAAGCTCTCCTCTGATTCGTCTACAAGTACCGTTCGGATTAAACTGCATACAGGCAGAAGCCACCAGATAAGAGTTCAGTTTGCTTCTCGTGGCTTTACACTTGTTGGTGACGGAAAATACGGCGCACGGGATAACGTGAAATTCCCAATGCTTTATTCCTGCAAGATTACATTTCCTTATAAAAATGAGATTTTAAGCTTTGAAAGCTTGCCTGATTGGGCGAGTGAAAGGTAAGTTCATATGCGTTGTGTTGAAGTAAACGGTGGAAAAATTGAATATACCTTAGTGAGGAAAGCAGTCAAAAACATCAATCTTACTGTTAAGACAGACGGCAACGTTATCGTGTCTGCACCGAGAGGCGTTGCGGCGTATGTTATAGATCAGCTTGTTGTTTCTAAGTCAGATGTGATACTGCGTATGCGTCAACGTGTTACAGAAGATATTAAACAGCGTGTTGCAAGCGGAACAAAGATTTGCATCTTTGAAAAAGAATACACGGTTTCGGTTGTTGAGGACAAAAGAAATTACTTTAAGATATCACAAGATACCTTGGAAGTGCATCAGAAAGATATAAAAGAGTCGGAGCTTACCGAAAAGGTAATTGATGGGTATGTCAAGGATGAATGCTTTAAGGTGTTTACATCTATGACCGAACGGCTATATCCCTTGCTTTGCGAATACGGCGTAAAAATGCCGGAAATCAAGGTGCGGAAAATGAAAACACGCTGGGGCTCCTGTATGCCGTATAAAGGGGTTATCACATTGAATTTAACACTTGCATATAAGCCGCTTTGCTGTACAGAATATGTGGTATTGCACGAGCTGTGTCATCTAGTACATCCAAACCACTCAAAAAAGTTCTATGCGCTGATACAAAAGTATATGCCCGATTATAAACAACGCAAGGACTTACTCAAATCAAATTGACAAAGTGAATATTATATAGTATAATAAAATATATTCTTTATAAGGAGACAGATAGTTATGGCAGACGATTTGAGAGGTAGCTGGAAAGAAGTCGGCAAAGGTCTCGGTCATGCTTTCAGCGATTTAGGTAAAACGATCGTGAAGTCCGCTGCAACCGGTGTTAAAAAGGTTGATGAATGGGCAAACGGCGAGGCAGAAAAGAAAGAAGAACCTGAAGTCGTTGAAACCAAGTTGGCTGATGAAGAAACCGGCGAGTAATAAATATCAATAAGGCGGGGTCAATGCCTTCGCCTTATATTTTTAAACGCTTGACATTGTAGTTAGTTTGTGTTAAAATATATTGGAAAAGTGAATTGGCTGTGACGGCGTGTGCAGTAGCAGTATTTGTCGGAATAAGAGAGGGAGTATCATCGGCTGTAAGTATTCCCCGTGGCAGATAATTGCGAAATTCAGCGACTTGAGCCTTTCTGCGAAAAGCATATTGCGTTAAGCAGAATGTAACCGCTGCATTAAAGCGGATATTAAGTGCGGATTACTCCGAATTCGGGTGGTACCACGGGTAAATGTATTATTTCCCCGTCCTGTTGTTTTGCAGGACGGGATTTTTGTTTTGAAAGGAAGATAAGTTTATGAGCGACAAAACCGCAGAACTTAAAGTGTTATTTGAAGAAAAGATCAAAGAAGCACAAAGCAGCGTTGATATTGATAAGCTGCGTGTTGAATTTTTGGGCAAAAAGGGTAAGATATCCGCTTTGATGGGTGAACTGAAAAATATCCCCAACGAGCAGAAAAAGGAATTCGGTCAGCGTGTAAACGAATTGAAGCAGTATGCTGAAAAATTGGTAGTTGAGCGCAACAACGAGCTGCTCGCATTGGAGGAGCAGCGTCTTATCGACTCTACCGAGTGTTATGACGATTCGCTTCCCACATCTGAAAAATACGGTTCATACCATCCTATCACACTTGTTCAGCGTGAACTTGAAAGCATATTCCTCTCGATGGGCTTTACCGTTGAGGACTTCAGCGAGATAGTTGACGATTACAACTGCTTCGAGGCACTTAATATACCGAAGCACCACCCTGCACGTGATATGCAGGATACCTATTATCTTTCAACAGGTCAGCTGCTTAAAACTCATACTTCTGCAGCGCAGAACTCTATTATGCGTAAGTACGGCGCACCTCTTCGTGCAGTATTCCCCGGACGTTGCTTCAGAAATGAGTCAACCGATGCTTGTCATGAAAACACCTTCTTCCAGATGGAGGGTATTATGATAGATGAGGATATTTCGATATCCAACCTAATTTACTTTATGAAGACAATGCTTTCAGAGGTATTTGGTCAGGATGTTACCGTGCGTCTGCGTCCGGGCTTCTTCCCGTTCGTTGAGCCGGGGTTTGAGCTTGATATTCAGTGTCTTATCTGCGGCGGTGAAGGATGTCCGTCTTGTAAGAATTCCGGCTGGCTTGAGCTTTGTCCCTGCGGTATGATCCATCCGAATGTGCTTAAATACGGCGGGATTGATACCGATAAATATACAGGTTTTGCATTTGGTCTCGGTCTTACCCGTCTTGCAATGATGAAATATGAAATACCCGATATCCGTATGTTGAACAGCGGAAATCTTAAATCACTTTCACAGTTTAAGAGCGAATAAGAAGGAGGAAAAGCGTTATGTTAGTTTCAATGAATTGGATCAAAGAATATGTTGACCTTGAAAACGAGAATTTGCCGGAGCTTATTCAGCGCTTCACTCTTTCTACAGCCGAGGTCGAGGATATCATCTATAAGGGAACAGAGATAGACGGTGTTGTTGTTGCACAGATACTGTCGGTTGAAAATCATCCCGATTCCAAAAAACTGCATCTTCTTAAAATAGATGCAGGCGACAGGATTTATGACTGTGTATGCGGCGCACCCAATGTCCGTGAGGGTATGCGTGTTGCATTTGCAAAGACAGGCGGTAAAGTACCGGGTATGGAAATGAAGACCTGCAAGGTGGCAGGCTATACATCCGAGGGTATGTGCTGCTCTGAAAGCGAGCTTGGCATCAGCGAAGACCATTCGGGAATTCTGGAGATAGATAAGGATGCACCGCTCGGCACAAGTATTAAGGATATTTATCCTATCGACGATGTTATTTTCGAGGTAGATAATAAATCACTTACCAACCGCCCTGACCTTTGGGGACACTACGGTATCGCCCGTGAGTTTGCTGCTCTTACAAAGCAGGAGATAAAGCCGCTTGAGCTTGGTGAGCTTAAATATGACGGCGATGATATGGTCGAGGTAGAACTTAAATCAGAGCATGTTTATCGCTATACCTGCGTTAAAATGGATAATATCACAAAAAATCGCAGTCCGATCGATATGAAGATCCGTCTTACCTATTGTGGTATGCGTCCTATTAATCTGCTTGCTGACCTTACAAACTATATTATGATGGAGCTTGGTCAGCCTACTCACGCATTTAATGCGAAGAAGATAGATAAGATAGTCGTTGCGGAGCCGGATAAGACTGTAAAATTCACAACGCTTGACAGTAACGAGCGTGATATCAGCACAGAAACACTGCTTATTTACAACAATGATGAGCCGATAGGTATTGCAGGTATCATGGGCGGACTTGATTCAGAGATCGTAGACGATACTGATTCAGTTGTGCTTGAATGTGCTAACTTCGATGGCGTAAGCATCAGAAAATCATCATCTGCACTAGGTCTTCGCACTGATGCAAGTATGCGTTATGAAAAGATACTTGATCCTGAGCTTACTATGCTTGCTGCAAAGCGTTTTGAAAAACTGCTTTGCGGTATTGACAGCGGCGCACGTGTTGTATCAAAGGTAAATGACAAGGTCAATTACACATATCCGGAGATCACCTTGACCTTTGATAAGGCTTATGTTGATCGTTACACAGGCATTGATATTTCAACAGAGCGCATCTGCGAAACACTCCGACTTTTGGGCTTCAAGCTTAATGAAAATGATGGCAGTTTCACCGTAACGGTTCCCTCATGGCGTGCAACAAAGGATGTTACAATCAAGGCTGATATCATTGAGGAGATCACCCGTATTTACGGTTATGACAACTTTGAGATAAAGACTACAAAGAGCGCACTTGCCCCTGTGCGTATGGAAAGAGGCAAGACAGAGGAAGCACAGATAAAGGACATTCTTGTTCGTAACTTTGCGCTGCATGAGGTACATTCATATATCTGGTGCGACGGTAAAAAGTATAAGAAACTTGGTATTGATGTTGAAGAGGGCGTTCGTATCCTTAATATCGCAACTCCCGAAAACGGTACAATGCGTAATTCAATGCTGCCGACTCTTATTTCACTTGTTTATGAAAACCGCTCATATGCAGATGAATTCGGCATATTTGAGATTGGCAGAGTTGCTGACGGCATAAAGGCAGACGGCACTGCAAATGAGTGTAAACGTCTTGGTATTGCTCTGTTTGATAAGAAGGGAAGCGAAAAGCAGCTTTATTTCAAGGCAGTTGAGATAATACGCTGTATCACATCGCAGATAAAGCATCTGTCGGTGCAGTTTAAGAAATCAGAGACAGCTCATAAGTGGCAGCATCCGAAGAACACATCAAAGATCACTCTTGGAAGTGATATCGGTGTTATCTGCACATTGCATCCGTCGGTGCTTTCAAAGATAGATAAAAATTGCTCTGTTGTATGCGTTGAGATAGATCTTGACGATATGGCAAAGATAGTGCCGGTCGGATACAACTATGATGAGCCTTCAAAGTTCCCGTCAGTTGAGTATGACTTGTCACTTGTTTGCGGCGATAAGCGTTATGATGAGCTTAAGACCGCTTGGGAAAGCCTTGGTGTTGAAGAGCTTAAATCTGTTAGCGTTATCGATCTGTACGATGATGGTACTGTTAAGAGCATCACATTGAGATTTAATTTCTCATCAGCAGAACGCAGTCTTACAATGGAGGAGATACAAGGCACAATGGATAAGGTGCTTTGCGGTCTCAATGCAATGGGCGTTGAAAGAAAAGGTTAAAAATTTAAAAGCAGTTTCATTTAATGAAACTGCTTTTTCTTATAAGCTGCTACAATAAAATCCACCTCGGTGGTTAGGGTTTGTAAAGAGCAAAGCTTTTGCTGGTCTTTTTGTGAGGTTTTATAATAATACGGTGTCATACAAAACAGATTTTTAATATCACAATTATTATCTATTGTAATATTATATTTAAGATGGACGCTTTCAATAAGCGAAAAGCCGTTTTCATTCAGATCAGCCACAGGATTTTCATAGACCTTATCGTATATTTTTTCTTTTAAAGAATAAAGATGATGTACCCCCGGAAACACTCTTATCATAACACCATTCTCTTTTAAAACACGGCGGAATTCGCTTTCATCATGCGGTGCAAAAAGATTTAGAAGTATATCGCAGCTATCATCCGCAATAGGCAGATGAAAAATGCTTGCCACTGCAAAGATTGCATTACTGCATCGTTTTGCAGCATAGCGCAGAGCGTTCTTTGATATGTCAATCCCAACTACCTCACGGCAGAAAAGGGCTTGTTTTACACCATCGGTATAATAACCCTCGCCGCAACCGGTATCAAGCATAACTCCATTTTTTGCTGCGTGTTTTTTTAAAATAGAACAAACTGTATCCAAAAGAGGTTGATAATAACCCCTATCCAGAAAATCACGGCGTGCTACCACCATCATACTGTCGTCACCATGGCGCTTTTTAGATGATTTTTGTGACATCAAAAGGTTTACATAACCGTATTTTGATTTGTCAAAGCAATGGTTGTTCTCGCATTTAAACAGCGTGTTTTTTTGAAAAAGAGGTTGATTGCAAACCGGACAAATAACATAATTCATACTTAAACTCACTTCAGGTTTATTTTACTTTGTTAGTATTATACTGTATATTAGTTAATATTTTCAACATAATTCGTGCAAATTTCTAAAAATGGTATAAAGGACTTGAAAAATGCCTTAAAATCTGTTATATTTAATGTGTTTTATTGTATCTGAAAGGAATTACGCTCATATGGTTAAAATAGCAGTTATGGGACACGGTGTAGTAGGCTCCGGTGTCTGTGAGGTTTTTTATAAAAACCGTGAAAGTATACAGAAAAAAGCCGGTAGGGAAATGGATATCAAGTATGTACTTGATCTTCGTGATTTTCCCGACACACCGTATGCTGATAAGTTCACCAAAAACTTTGATGACATCGTTAATGATGATGAAGTACAGATCGTTGTCGAAACAATGGGCGGCGTTACCTTTGCTTATGAATATGTAAAGGCTTGTTTGCAGGCCGGTAAATCTGTTGCTACTTCTAACAAAGAACTTGTTGCAAAGCATGGTGCAGAGTTGCTATCTATTGCTAATGAGAAGAATGTGAACTTCCTCTTTGAAGCAAGCGTTGCAGGTGGTATTCCGATACTTCGCCCGTTAAATCAGTGTCTTGCTGCAAATGAACTTTCCGATATTTACGGTATTCTGAACGGAACAACAAACTATATCCTCACAAAGATGATCTATGAGGGTGTATCATTTGAAGATGCGCTTAAAAATGCGCAGGAGCTTGGCTATGCTGAGAAGGATCCCACTGCCGATGTTGAGGGTTATGACGCTTGCAGAAAGGTATGCATTCTTTCATCTCTCGCTTTTGGTAAGCATGTATATCCTGAGCAGGTATATACAGAGGGCATCACAAAGATCACTCTTTCGGATGTAGCTTTTGCAGAAAAAGCGGGATATGTAATAAAGCTTATCGGCAAAACATCTATTATGAATAAGCATAACACGGTGTTTGCAACGGTATATCCGGCACTTATTCCGGTATCAAGTCAGTTGGCAAATGTAAACGATGTTTACAATGCAGTTATGGTACGCGGTGATGCTATCGGTGATGCTCTTTTCTATGGTAAGGGCGCAGGCAAACTGCCGACTGCAAGTGCTGTTGTTGCAGATGTTGTTGATTGTGCAAAACACCTTACTGCAAGGAAATTTGTCAACTGGACGGATGGCAGCGAGGGTTATGTAGAAAACTATAAAAACGATTCTGTCGGGTTCTATGTCCGTATGAGCGGCGGTATGGATATTGCAAAGGCAACCTTTGAAAACGCATCCTTCATTGAAGGTGCGAACGGTGAGTTTGCTATGATAACCGAAACGATGCAGGAAAGTGTTTTTGATGAAATGATCGAAAAGTGCAGCGGTTTTGTACTTTCAAAGATCAGAATTCTTAGTATATAATTTAATTAGAGGGTGTATTTATTATGTCACTTACAGTTGCAAAATTCGGCGGCTCGTCGCTCGCAGATGTGGGTCAGTTCAGAAAAGTTAAAGATATTATTCTTTCTGATCCTGCAAGAAGATATGTTGTTCCAAGCGCACCGGGTAAGCGTTTTTCGGATGATATTAAGATCACCGATATGTTGTATCATGCGTATGACCTCGCAGCAGAGGGCGAGGATTTTTCACAGGTTTTTGATACAATTATCAAAAGATATAACGACATTGTCAGCGAGCTTGGTCTTTCACTTGATCTTACCGATGAGTACGATAAGATAAAAACTGCTCTTATGAATGATGCAGGAAGCGACTATGCTGCATCAAGAGGTGAGTACTTAAACGGTCTTATCCTTGCTGAATATATCGGCTATCACTTTATGGATGCAGGTAAATGTGTCCGCTTTATGGAAAATGGCAGATTTGATCTTGAATTTACGATTAAAAAGACTGCTGAGCACCTTTCACATTATGAAAGAGCGGTAATTCCCGGCTTCTACGGCAGAATGCCTAACGGCACTATCAAAACCTTCTCAAGAGGCGGTTCTGATATCACCGGTTCGCTTGTTGCAAGGGGTGTAAATGCTGATCTTTATGAGAATTGGACAGATGTAAACGGATTTCTCGTTACCGATCCCCGTATCGTTACGGATGTTCATCCTATTGATGTTATCACATATAAAGAGCTTCGTGAACTTTCTTATATGGGTGCAACTGTACTCCATGAGGACGCTGTATTCCCCGTACATCAGGCAGGTATTCCTATCAACATCCGCAATACTAATGATCCGTCTGTTAAGGGCACAATGATCGTTGCAGATTCTAACAGTGAGATCACATCAAATATTACCGGTATCGCAGGTAAAAAGGGATTTTCCATCATCAATATCGATAAGGCTATGATGAACAGCGAGCTTGGCTTTGGCAGAAAGGTACTTCAGATACTCGAAAACTTCGGTATTTCTTTTGAGCATCTTCCGAGCGGTATTGATACAATGTCAATTGTTGTTGATTCAAAGTATGTTGATGGCAGAAAGGAAGAGATTATCAAGGCTTTGACCGATGAAGTTCTTCCGGACCATATTTCTATTGAAGACGGACTGGCACTTGTAGCAGTTGTGGGCAGGGGCATGAAGAAGATACCCGGTACCGCAGCAAAACTGTTCTCCGCTATAGCAAAGGCAGGGATTAATATCCGCATTGCTGATCAAGGCTCAAGCGAGCTTAACATTATTATCGGTGTTGATGAGTCACAGTTTGAGGATGCTATTAAGGCTATCTACTATTCATTTTATAATAAATAAGCCAATTATACAACGGACGGGATATACGCCCGCCGTTGTATTTTTATGTCCAATAGGTGAAATTAATGAAAAGATTAAGAAAACATTATGAAATAGATATGTGTAACGGCTCGCTGTTTCCGAAGCTTATCCGTTTTGCACTTCCTGTAATGCTTTCGGGTATGCTCCAGTTGCTGTTCAATGCAATGGATACTATCGTTGTTGGTAGATTTTCAGGGAGCGAAGCTCTTGCAGCAGTTGGCTCGACATCGTCGCTGATAAGCCTTATAATTAATCTATTTATAGGTGTTTCGGTAGGTGCAAATGTTATAACTGCGCGGTATTACGGCGCTCACAGCGATAAAGATGTTCACGAGACGGTGCATACATCAATGGTGGTAGGACTTATCAGCGGTATTGCGGTAATGATAATCGGTGTTGCTCTTGCAAGACCGGCGCTGTCATTGATGGGCACTCCCGAAAATGTACTTGACGGCGCAACATTGTATATGCGGATATATTTTTTAGGTATGCCGTTCTTTACTGTATATAATTTCGGCGCAGCAGTGCTTCGTGCAGTAGGTGACACAAAGCATCCTTTGTATTTCCTTACCACTGCAGGCGTTATAAATATACTGCTCAATCTGTTGTTTGTAATCGTATTTAAAATGAGCGTTGCCGGCGTTGGAATAGCAACGGTAATATCGCAGATAGTATCTTGTGTGCTTATTGTCGTTTGTATGTGCAGAAACAACGGCTCATACCGTCTGAATCTGAAAAAACTGAAGGTTAATAAATCCAAACTTAAAGCAATAATTCTTATAGGTCTTCCTGCCGGTCTGCAAGGCACGGCACTTAATTTCTCAAATGTGCTTATACAGTCATCAGTAAATTCATTTGGTGCTCTCGCAGTTGCAGGCAATACTGCTGCAAGCAATATCGACGGTATGATATATGTTGCAGTCAATTCTGTATCGCAAACGGCGCTTTCGTTTATTTCGCAGAATTTCGGAGCAGGTAATTATAAGCGCATACAGAAAATATTTTTTGAGTGTATCGGTATTGTATTGGCAGTAGGCGGAATGTTAGGCATATTTTCTTATGCTTTCGGTCGTCAGTTACTCGGCATATACAGTTCAGATGCGGATGTAATAGCATACGGTATGATCAAGGTTACATATATGTGTCTGCCTTATGCAATGTTCGGTATAATGGATACTATTGCCGGCGCCTTGCGTGGACTCGGTGAGGCGATCGCACCAACTGCCATATCGCTGTTCGGCACCTGCGCTCTCAGAATAGTATGGATATATACTGTTTTTGCATATTTCAAAACGCTTGACAGCTTGTTCATCTCATATCCCGTTACATGGTGTATCACGATAATACCGTTGTTAATATGCTATATTGCCGTCAATAAAAAAATTAAAAATAAAATGAATATGCAGAAGAAATAAGCTTCAATGGAGACGCCTTGTAAATAGGCGGTCTCCATTTTTATTTATACAAAAATATGACACTAAAGAGCGCATCTTAATACATAGTGCATTTTTATGAATTATTTTCAACATTATTGTTGACATTTTGTATATATTGAGTTACTATAAAATTACAATATAGTAAGGAGCTGGTAATATGAAAACAAATTGCAAAAGAATTATTAGTATTTTAATAAGCGTTATACTCATTTTGTCCATTCTTTCTGTACCTGCAATTGCTGATTCTGAAGATGCTGAATGGCGAATCGGTCAACCTGAACTTGGAACTAATACAATAATATTATGAGAGCATTTATTAGTGCTGGTGTCAAGAATGTTATTGGATTTAGCGAAACAGTATATTCGCCTTATATAGACTACTGGTGTGTGCGTTTTTTGGAATACTATGGTGCTCATTATGGCGAAGAAAATTTGATTATGAGAGCAAAAGTATATGCAGATTCTACAGATTCTACAATTAAAGAGGCAGCCAAGAGCTTTGTATATTTAAGCAGATAGGAGGAAGATTTATGTATATTAAGAGAGCTTGCATATGTATTTTATTATTATCAATATGTTTATGTATAGCAGCGTGCGCCAAAGAGGCAGATGATAAACCAGTATTGGGTACAGATGAAAAAACAACTACTATAATTCCTACAAGTATTTTGAGAACTGTTCAAAAAACAGAATTACAAGAGTCAGAGAAAATGTCAAATACTTTTGAATCTAATCTTAATAACGACTATATGAAGGTAACACCTGAACAGCTCAGTTTTCAAAGAACATCAGAGGGTTTAACAGTATATAAAGATGACGATCTTAATCAATATACATTTAATAAAGATGAAATACTGGTTGCCTATACTGACGATAAGATTTTCGGTGACCCTACATATAAGAAAAATACTCCAGTTGTTGATGCCGATGATGCTATATCACGAGTTAAAAACTTTTTTGAAAAAACTTATGAAGTAGATCTCTCAGAGTATAGTGTAACAAATGAAATAGATGATGAATTTACTACAGGTGATACAACAGTATATTCAATAGTTTTTACAAAGAAAGTACAAGGTTATGATACAAATGACAGAGCATATGCTTGTATAACGGAATATGGCTATATATGTACTTTTTCCGCAAGTACTTTGGGCGTAAGCCAAGGTATTGATATTACTGAAATAATTGATAGTGAATCATTAAATGCACTACTTCAAAAAGAATTGGAAAAAACGCATCAAGGGGAATACGAGTGGGAAATAGGTAATAAAATAATCAAGTATTATCCCGATGAAAGCAAAGCAACTTTCACATATACAATTATTGAAAAGATTTCTGGTATGGATGGTACACACAGCGCTATTGCAAAAGAATATGAATTTGATTTAGTTTAATAA
>JAXJVX010000296.1:0-6001 GCA_036308305.1 Acutalibacteraceae bacterium
ATAATTGACAGAGGAAGCAACGACTACGATCCATTCTATGACGTGGAATTGATTTATTGTCTACCCGGCAGTAATGTTCAAAAATTTGCTCGTGAACAAAAAATAAAAATGAAGCCGCTGAGCGATTTCAGAATGGAGGATTACCAATGAGTGATTATATATCAAAATGGCATAAAGAACTTGGAATTTTCTCAAAAATAAAACCCTTGATTATTTTGGAGGGAAATGTTTTAGATTCGTATCAGTATCCTGAAGAAGGAAGTACTCCAAAAGGTAGTATCTTGAGATTGCCTGAGTATTTGCATTACTACTTCAAAGATATGGGATACCAAAATATCGTTTTCTATGATAGCTTGAGAGGTTTCTATAATACTTGCGAAGAAGGTTATCTTGAGAACTTTGCAAAACTCGCAGAAGTATCGGCAAGTCATGGCTTTATTAAAGCTGATTTTAAGGGCGGAAATAAGAACGAAGGCGCTTCTAATATTGTACGGAAGACTCTTGCTCAGAACAAGGAAGCAACTGTCATCGTTATGGATTTTGCTTCTCGTTATATTACTTCACCTGACAATTTGGAGCAGAGCGAAGTAGATAGCTTTACTGTACTTTTGCAGGCTTCTCTTGATGCAAAGGATGTAAAAACAGAAAGCAATGGTATTTTGAAAAATCTTCTCGTTTTGATTACTAATAAATCAAACGACATACCCGCTTGGTTCTATTTGCAGAATCCCAATGTGAAGATGATTACGCTCTCAGCTCCTTCGAAAGAAGAACGAGAAGCATTAGTAAAGAGTCCTAACTTTCCAAGCTTCTTTGCAGGTGAAGTGTATATGGAGGATAGTGCTTACTATACCGACCATCCGGACGAGCTTGAGAAGATCCAAGATAAGTTTGTTGCTCTTACTGAAGGTTTTAGCTTTACAGAAATTAATGGTCTGCGTAGACTTTGTAAGAACGAAAAAATCCGTATGAAAGATCTTTGCGATGTGATCGATCTGTATAAGTACGGCATTAGAGAGAATCCTTGGAAAAGCCTTGATCTTGAAGAAATTAGAAATGCAAAGACAGATTTTGAGAATCGTGTTAAAGGTCAGGATTACGCTATCACTAAAACCCTTGACGTTATTAAGCGTGCAATTACCGGAATGTCAGGACTACAAGGTTCTTCCCACACAAGACCAAAGGGCGTTCTGTTCTTTGCAGGACCTACGGGTACGGGTAAAACAGAAACTGCAAAGACACTTGCGGAAATATTGTTTGGCGATGAGAGTTGCTGCAAGCGTTTTGATATGAGTGAGTATGGTCAAAGTCATAGCGACCAAAAATTGCTCGGAGCGCCTCCCGGATATGTTGGCTATGAAGCGGGCGGTCAATTAACAAACGCAGTAAAAAACAATCCTTTCTCTATTCTATTGTTTGATGAGATTGAAAAAGCTCATCCTTCAATATTGGACAAGTTCTTACAGATACTTGAGGATGGACGAATGACTGATGGACAAGGTAATACTGTTTACTTCTCGGAAACTATTATTATCTTTACAAGCAACCTTGGTATTTTCACAATGAATGAAAATGGTCAACGTGAAGCAAATGTAACAAGTGATATGCCTTATCAAGAAATGTCTGTACGTGTGAGAGAAGCCATCGAGGATTATTTCAAATTACAACTTGGACGTCCTGAAATCCTGAACAGAATTGGAGAAAACATAGTTGTATTTGATTACATTCGCCCTGACGTTGCTAAATTGATTTTGAATGCTCAGGTGAATAAGATTATAAAGAATATGTCTGCTGAAAAGCATATCGCATTGACCATTGCTGATAGTGCTATGGAAACGCTTAATGAGCAGGCGTTGAATAATCTTCAAAACGGCGGTCGTGGTATTGGTAATGTTGTAGAAAACCTCTTAATCAATCCTTTGTCAAGATATTTGTTTGACAATGAGATTTTTGATAATGCGAGTGTTACTATCGACAACATTGATACTACTGCCACACCACCATCGTTAGAATGTACAAAGGGTTAAAGTTATGAATGTTATAGCAGTAACCCAAAAAGGGTTAAATAAAACAGAAAATGAAGATAGAATAATAGTTGGAAAGACGATCGTTGCAGGTGGTACTCTCTTTTCGGAAATTGAAAACGGCATTATAGCAGTTGCTGATGGCGTTGGCGGCCATAATGCAGGTGCAATAGCATCTCATTTTGTGGCAAATAAATTGTGCCATTTGAAAGAGATTAGTGTTGAACTGTTGCGGACAATCAACGATGAGTTAATTGCAATTTCTGAAACTACCGAAGGGCAGAAAGGAATGGCAACAACATTGTCAGGAATTTGTTGTACTGAAGGCAAGCCGCAGTTGTTTAGCATTGGAAACACACGTGTTTATCTGCTTCAAAGCAGAAAATATTTGAAACAACTGACAACGGATGATACAACTTTGAACTATCTTCTTGCAACAGGTCAATTAGCTCCGGAAGATGCCGATTCATTTGAACGAAAAAATGAGATTACAGCTTGCTTTGGTGGTGGTTCTCAAGATTTGTTCAAGGTGAAGGTTACTTACATTGAGCCTTTAGCAGCTCCGGTAATGATAACGTCTGACGGGATACACGATTATTTAAGTGTTGACCAAATGGAAGATATTATCGAAGAACACGGACTAAACGAAGCTGCTTGTATTGAAATGATCAAGTTAGCAAGAAACAATGGATCACTTGATGATGCGAGTATTATTTTAGGGGGTGTTTAAGTGGGACTTCGATTCAGAAAAAGCATATCAATTATACCCGGCGTAAAACTGAACTTTGGTACAACGGGAATGTCTGTTAGTACGGGTGTCCCCGGCTTTAGAAAAACATTCCATACGAGTGGTAGAGTGACAACAAGTGTTGGTATTCCTGGTACGGGATTGTATTATGTAGACACCAAAAACACAAGAACACAAAATAACAGAAGAAATACTCAAACCCGTCAGGAAAGACCAACATATTATTCTGAGCCTACATATAACGACACCCATCAGGACTATACTCCTGAAAGCTCGGTTGCAGAACAAAACAACTTTACATCTTCAGCTCCGTCAAATTATGAACTAAGCACACCGATTGACTTTGATACGGTAGAGCAACTTGATACAAATTCGCTCAAATCAATACATAAAGCAAGTGATGATTCGATTGATTGGACGGAAGTATTAGTTTCGCCCGTTGCTCCTGATGAAACCTATAATCAGCAAATGTGGTCTTATTATCATAGTGTTTCCTCTAAAATACTTGCGGGAGATATTGATACCTATTTGCAGTTAATTTACGAGGTAAATCCTCTTGACGATTTACTGATGTACGGTAGCAACTATGAATTTGGAACAGACGATGCAAAGAAGATTGAAGTTGAGTTCAATGTTAATGTAAATGCTTTAGCCGAAGCAAAACGTTCAATGAGTAATTCAGAGTATAATCTTTTGCTGCAAGATTATGTGTGTAGTGTTTGCATTCGTATTGCAAGAGATATGTTTGCTCTATTACCAATAAGAAATACTATCGTTCACTCGGTGTTGGATGGAAAAACGATTCTATCAGTTGATTTTGATAGGCAGAGTCTATCAAAAGTTAAGTTTGGTTATATTGATCCGTCAGACACCTTGCAGCAATTCAAACACAATATGGATTTTAATGAAACTAACGGCTTTACACCCGTTAGTAATCTTGAGTAAAAGGAGGAATAGAGATGGGTTTTAGATACAGAAAAAGTATCAACTTAGGCGGAGGATTTAGAATAAATCTGAGCAAATCAGGCATTGGTTATAGTTGGGGTGTTAAAGGTTATCGTGTCACTAAAACTGCAAGAGGTACGACACGAAGAACCGCATCTATTCCCGGCACGGGCATTTCTTATGTTCACGAAACCGGAAAGAATAACAGAGGTAATTCGGGACGTGGTAGTAATCCTGCCAATCAGCAACCCGTTCAGTCGATTGACAACAATCACTATGACACACAAAATATTGTCAATAATGTAGCTACTGCAATGGTATCTGAAGGTTTGGAAGATATGCTCGCATCCGCAAGTAAAGCATTAAAACTAAATAAGGTATCTACTATTGGCTTATGGATAACAGTAATATGGGGATTCGGGTTTCCTGTAATGTTCCTGTTTGCTGCCGCCTTTTTAGCGTTGAAAATTTACGTTAAAACAAAAGGCTCTATTGACTTGGATTATTCTATTGATCCCGATCAGCAGTCCATAGTCGATGAAAGAATGAAACCGATGATTAAGATTACAGAGTGCGCCAAAGTTTGGAGAATAATGCAGACAAGTAAAGTCATTGACAGAAAATATGCTTCCGGTGCAAGTAACACGGTAAATAGGACTGCTTGTAAAGCTGCAACTAAAGCCCCTTTTCCTTTTAAGGCTAATCTTCAGGTAGCTTCTTTCAAAGCGGGAAAAGAAACCTTGCTTTTCTTACCTGATAAACTATTTATTATGCAAGGAAGTAAAATCGGTGCGTTGAATTATTCAGACATTGATTCAAATGCTCATACTACTCGTTTTATAGAAAGCGAGAGTGTGCCAAGAGATGCACAAGTTGTTGGTCAAACGTGGAAGTATGTTAATAAGTCAGGTGGACCGGATAGACGCTTTAAGGACAACAGACAATTGCCGATTTGTTTGTATGGTGAACTCGAATTGAGTTCAACTTCCGGTCTAAACACAGTGATAATGTTCTCAAATCCCAACATTAATAATTAAGTGTCTGAAAGGAGAAAGTAATGAGAAAATTAATAACAATACTGCTTGCCTCTCTCTTGCTTGTTTCTTTAACTGCTTGTGATATGTCTGAGGTCGAACCTTCCGATAACAATGTTGTTTCAAGCCAATCTGAAACAAAGAACGATGAAACCGAGAATAAAGAAACTGAAAGTCCTGAAACTGAACAGCCTTCTGTTGAAAAAACTAAACATAGCAACTTAGATCTGTTTATTGCAGAATACAATAAGGTTGCTAAAACACCTATTCTTGAACCAAGTGAAATTGACATTCAGAGCGATGAATACTATCGCACAGAGTTTAGACTTAATGCATACAAAAATGCTCCTGCATATATCGCTAATCTCGGAACCGTGAAAATAGAGTTGATCAACTCCAACTACGAAGGAATGTTTGGCTCTGATTTAAGAATTTATACCACCGTTGATACTCTTGAAGCAGCAACAGATGTTTTTGAGTCGTTCTGTAAAGCCGGTGATACCGAAATTACCCAAGCAGATTTTGATGACTTCTATCAATATCACGCTCTTGATGATGGAGATGTTAGACCGGTGATTGGTGATATTAGTGGTTACATTATGGTCAAAGATGGTAAGTATGAAATTATGCTCGATGCTTCGCCTGATTACTTCGACCAAGACTGATTTACACCTTGACAGAAGAAATAAGGAACAATATAATAAATATGCCTATAAAGAGTGCGTGAGGGACAAGCCCTATGACCGCCGGCAACCTACCGAAAGGCAAGGTGCTAATGCTTGAACGATAGGGTTATTAAGAGATTAAGCAATCCTATTGTGACGATAGGATTGCTTTTTTTCGCTCTCTTTTAGGAAATAAATTTAAGGGAGCGTTATTATGCGAACAATCAAAGAACTCATTACAACCGAAAAGAAGGTATATATCCTTCTGAAAACAAAGGCTATTCAGTACCGCTTTATGAGCGATGCTGAACGAGAAGGTATCACTTATGGGGATAAGGCAACGGCTACTGAGCGCCCCGTAGATGATATTATGGCATTACGACCTGATGGCACAATCTGTTTCTTGGGTTGGGCAGGTCGTGTATGTTTTCACTACGCCACTCAAAACAACATCGTTAGAGTTGATTATGAGAAATACATAAATGGTGATGCCAACTATATGATAACGAAATAAAGAATAAGACCGCCTGCTCGATTGAGTAGACGGTCTTATTTGTTATATTTGAGAAAGTCGTTGCGGTGTTC
>JAXJVX010000297.1:0-3527 GCA_036308305.1 Acutalibacteraceae bacterium
ATTCAATATTATACCACTTTTTTAGAATTTGCAACACTTTTCTTTTTGTAAAAATAGCTGTAGAAATCTCTGCCCTTGACGCTGTTTGTGCTACAGCATTTATGATGTCTAGTTTTGTTTACGGTAATGTTAGGAGTTTAAAGGAATCTTTAACGTGTTATTCTACACTACATTAGCATATCAGTTAATCTCACTTTATGATTGTACTTCGGAATAATATCAACCAGCTTGTGAAGGTCATGTGCTGAATGTATAATATCATTATACTGATGCAGCTGCATCTGCATTTCTACAGGCAACGAAAGAAAATAAATTCTTGTACTGCTGCTTAAATTAATTAAATCGTGTAACGATTTATACTGCATAAGCTCACCTCATTATCAGTATATCCAATAAAAGAAGATTAGCTAATAACAATATTATAATCGTATAAATTACATCAATTACCATTTTAACAAGAAAAATAAGAATTAATTTAAAAAAACACTAGTATTACCGGCTAAACTATGGTATAATATTTGAGTAAATCTGTACATAAAAAAGGAGTACTTTACAATGAAGAAAATTTATGAAGGCAAAACAAAAGATGTTTATTCACTTGACAACGGCAATGTAATGCTGAAATTCAAGGACGACTGCACAGGTAAAGATGGTGTTTTTGATCCCGGTGAGAACAGTGTCGGTCTCACTATTGAGGGTATCGGCAAGGCTAATCTTCAAACTTCTATCCACTATTTTGAGCTTCTCAAGGAAGCAGGCATCAAAACTCACTATGTAAGTGCTAACGTTGATGATGCAACTATGGAGGTTCTTCCTGCTACTGTATTCGGTCATGGTCTTGAGGTTATATGCCGTCTTGTAGCTACCGGTAGCTTTATCCGCAGATACGGTGAGTATATTGAAGACGGTACTGTTCTTGATGGCGGTTATGTCGAGTGTACATTCAAGAATGACGCCAAGGGAGATCCGCTTGTAACAAGTGAAGGACTTGCTGCTCTCGGTATAATGACTCCTGCTATGTTTGAAAGCATGAAGGAGCAGACTTTGAAGATTACAAAGATCGTTGCTGATGATCTTAAATCTATCGGTCTTGACCTTTGGGATATCAAGTTTGAGTTCGGTTACAACAATGATGAAGTAATCCTTATTGATGAAATCGCATCAGGCAATATGCGTGTATATAAAGACGGTAAGATAGTTGAGCCGGTTGAGTTAACAAAACTTATTCTCAACAGATAGTTTGATTAAAATAATTACTCGGATATATCACCTTGATATATCCGAGTTTTTTCTTATTATGCCGCATGCAATTTTTTCACCAGAATTGCCTGAGGGCTGTGTTGTAAAGTCGTCAGGATTCGAATGAATAACAATAGTTCTTCCTATAACCTCATCAACTGTGAATCTATCAGTTAAAAATACAGATAATGACTTACCGTTGCAACTTAATAATGGCGGAAGATCTCCTGCATGATGCGGATGAGGGCAGTTATAAGGATCATAATGTGACATCGCATTTGAAAATGGGTCTTCCATTGTTCCACTGCAATCTTCTCCGCCATGTATATGAAATGCGAAAAATTTATCACTGCATTTTTCATTACTCGTTGATAAACCGGACACTTCTGTTACTACAATAACGCCCATATCAGTATCATATAAATATACTGTACCGATAATCGTTTTGTATTCTTTACTACCTTTGATAATAGCAATTGCATCGGGACTGTTTGATAATACCTTGCTTAAACTCATAAATCTTGAATACATACTTATCACCGATATATTATATGAAAAAAACACAGCGCTTGTTTCAACCAAACACTGTGTTTTATTCTAAACATTAATTATATTCAACTCACTATCAAGTTTTTCAATTGCAGTAACAGCATCCCACAAAAATTTGTCTTCTCCGATCTTATCACAAAAGCCTGCTCTTTTCATAGTCTTTTTGACCTGCACCTGAACACCGCAGAATAAAACAGTTACCCCTCTTTTGCTGTATTCATCACATATTGCTTCAAGCTCACTGATCGCACTGTCATCTATATTAGGAACGCCACGCATAGAAAAGACTACTGCATGTATATCCGTCATATCATCAAGCGCAGAAGTAAGCTGTTCCTGTGTACCGAAGAAAAGCGGCCCGGCAAGATAAACTATTTTAATTCCTTTGTGTGTATTTTTGCCCTTATACCCAAGTCTTTCATCGTCAACATCACTGATGTCTATCTTAAGATCAGAACTTTTAAGTATAAATATAAGCATTGCAACAATAACACCGATAACTATCGCAACTGTCAAATCGAAAAGCACGGTAGCAACCATTGTTACAATAAACTGTAATGAAGAATGAATAAGCCGCTTGCCGAAGTATTGCCTGATACTGCTCCAGTCATTCATACGAAATGCAGTCACCATCAGCACACCTGCAAGAGCCGCAAGCGGAATTCGTGACATTACACCACCAAGTAAAAACATCGAAAGTATCAATGTTATCGAATGTATCACACTTGCAAGCCTGGTTTGCCCTCCACTTTTGATCACAACCGAGGTTCTTGCTATTGCCGCTGTAGCCGGTACACCTCCAAACAAAGGAATAACGATATTACCAACGCCCTGTGCAACCAACTCACGGGTAGAATTAAGCTTTTCGCCTTTCATCTTACCTGCTGCCGAACCACAAAGCAAACTTTCGATCATACCAAGCAGAGCGATCGATACAGCAGGCATAATAAGGCTTTTAATATTTGAAAAATCAAATCCGGATACCAATAGACTTTGATCAGTAATAAGCGTCTTTGGAATGGCTCCAACCTCAGCAACACCGGGATCAATTATGAAATTCAGTATTACTGCAACAACGATCGCTGCCAATGATGACGGAAAATAAGCATTCAGTTTTTTAGGATAAACTATCATTATCAGTACTACCATAGCGCCGATGGCGACTGTCCACCAATCTGGTAAAAAACCGAATTCGCTGTAAGATATAAGTTTTTCAACAGCATTTTCACCTTTTGATGTAGTGCCGAAAAAGTTATCAATTTGACCAAGCGCTATTATGATAGCGATACCCGATGTAAAGCCGGTTATTACCGGAGTTGGTATGTACGAGACAAGCTTACCAATTTTAAAAGCAGCCATTAACAATAAGAAAACGCCTGACAACAGCCCTGCAATTAATACGCCATTCATACCGTATTTTGCAGAAAGCGAAATAAGTATTGCAGCCATTGCGCCGGTAGGGCCGGATATCTGATATGAAGCACCGGATAGTATACCTATCACTACTCCTGCAACTATTGCAGTTATCAAGCCCGATGCTGCATCAGCACCAGAGCTAACACCAAACGCAAGTGCAAGTGGTAAAGCAACTGCCGCCACGGTTAAACCTGCCATTAAGTCTTTAGAGAATTTCTTACCGTCATACCCTTTAAATTCTCTCTTTAAATCATTAATATACCTTTTGATAATTATTCCCTCTTTTCTTAAAATGCTTTATTATTATATCAAAATATATATCC
>JAXJVX010000298.1:0-9392 GCA_036308305.1 Acutalibacteraceae bacterium
GGCGAATAAAACTGGCCAAGTGTCCTTAAGAACACTTGGCCAACGAGTTAAGGGATTTTGTTATACCGTCATACTTTCGTTCTTTTTAAGTATATACTCCTTGCCACCATATTTCAGCGTGCCGCCGTCACGATCAGCAATAACGGTGATTTTTGAATTGTTGTATTCAATCTTTACGGTTCCAAAGCCCAGCGGAACAGTTGCCTTGAAGCGCCTATACAATCCTGCTTTTGGTTCAACGCAGAAGGTTTTGTAGCCGATGTCCGTCGGATATACACCTGCAACATATCTAAGCAGCAGATATATAGGACCTGCACCCCATGCATGACAAAGTGACTTGCCGTATGCTGCCCCATACATTTCATAATGCTCGTCACCGCTCATTTCAGGATCAAACTGCTCCCAGATAGAAGTAGCGCCGAGCTTTATCATTCCGCCCCAGTATTCAGCAATATATCTCTGCACAGTATCAATATCACCGAGTTTTGCCCTTGCCATAAGCTCATAAAGCATAAAATAGGGAGTAGTGATCTGCGTGATGCATTCGTTATCAAGTACATTAGTTTTGATAGAATGCTTCTTCTCATCGTCTACGAGATCATATAACACAGCAAAAATATTTGCATGGCGCGTAACAAGATTTTTTCCTGATGTATGGCAGTCAATAAAAGCACCCTTATCATCCTTCCAATAAAGACGGAAGATTTTTTCTTTCATTTCATCGGCGAATGTTATGTAAACCTCATTATCCTCGCAGCAAAGTTCTGCAAGCTCTGCCATACATTTGCTGCATTGCCACAATAGTATCTGCTCTGCACAATGAGGCCCCGATTTATCCAGCTCGGACCAATCAATAAATACCCAGTCTTCCTCACGCTCATATACCAAGCCCTCGTTATCAAGCCGTGAGGTGATAAATTTATACAGCTCTTTTATTCTTATGTAAACTGACTTTACAAATTCGATATCTCCCGTTGCCTTATAGTAATCGGCAAGAGATATTATAAGAAACATTGAATAGTCGTTGATCGTGTTGATATGGATCTCATAAGGCGGCTTGCCGAGCAGAGCAACTATTGTACGCTTGATGATATCATTATCACCGTAAAGATAATGATTTATCATAAATGATTGATACGCATCGCCTGACCACACCCAGCGGTCACGCTTGATACCGTCAAGATAAAACTCACGGGAATTGAGATGGAATGTGTATGCACAAACATCAAAAATTCTTTTAATATCGTCATTGTCACACTCAAATCTGCCTTTGTCCTGTATGGGCAGATATTCGTATTCGGCGATTATTTTGGCATCACCTTCAACAAAAAGCCAGCGCATTGCACGGGCAGGGCAGACATAGTGTGTCTTTCCCGAAAGTTCGTCCGAAACTATTGCGTTATTAAAGTCAAGAGCTTCTTTTTCCGATTCGCCGTAGCAAAGACGTATCTTATCATCAGATTTAGCATCAACTGTAATTCTTGCGAAGGTTTCTTTGCCGAAATCATAAAGAACACCGCCGCTTACTGCTTTTTTGCTTACAAAATCAAGCTTTTTATAACTGAACGGGAATACTTCGGGTTCGTCACAAGCGTTCAAATATGCAGGCGAATCACCGGCATTTACCCACTTTGCATTTAAAGCAGAACAGAACCAGTTTTTATCGGTAATAAGATATTCGTTATCAATGTAAATGCAGGGAAATGCACCGTCAGTCCGCATTACCTGAACTTCTATCGTATGATCGCCTGCGCTGATATTGATGTCCTTGTTAACGGGGTATTTGTTCCATCCTATATAAAACATACCTCTGCCATGTGCATGAACATGAAGCACTGTGTCAGTCTTTGCGGTAAAGGTCGTGCGGAATTTTACAACCGGGTACGGTACATCGAGCGGCCATGTGCACGGGAAATCACAGCCCATATCCTCTCGCCGTGTATGAACAAGAAGATGATGATATATTTCATAATCACCGTAATACCAGATCCATCTTGCATTACTCATTGTTTAAAACTCCTTCAGCATATTTTTTAACAGGTTTATTGGCAGACCTACTACATTAAAATAGCATCCGTCTATCTTTTTAACAAACATTCCTGCTTTGCCTTGTATGCCGTATGCACCTGCTTTGTCGGTCCATTCGTCTGATGCAATATAGCGATCAATATCGTCCTTGTCAAGTCGGTCAAAATAGACATCAGTACAGCAAAAATCACATTTAATTTTATTACCCTTAATAAGACAAAGACCGCTATATACGCTGTGCATATCACCGCTCAAATCCCTCAACATATTTCGTGCATCAGCTTCGTCGACAGGTTTTCCGAGTATTTGGTCATTGAGAGCAACCACCGTGTCGCAAGCAATAATAATTCTGTTGTTATCATGCATAGCGTCTCTTACCGCAAGCGCCTTTCTGCGGCTTAATTCACATACAAGTGCCGACGGCTCGGTGATATCGGAACTTTCGTCAACATCTGATGTAATAACTTCAAAATCAAAATCAAGAGAAGAAAGTATTTCTCGTCTTCTCGGCGATGCAGATGCAAGTATATATTTCATAATATCACAGCCTTTAATAATGCTAAAATTTCACGAGCCCAGTAACTGGGCGCAAGAGGCAGAAATGTATCGCAGCAAGCAGAGCAGGCATTAAGACCCGAATCCTTTGCATATAGCTTTGCACGCAGAACATGGAACCTATCGGATACAATAACAATACTTTTATCGAGATTGTTTTCATCGATTATTTGTGCGGAGTTTTCAAGATTTTGCTCGGTATTTACCGACTTGTCCTCGATATAGATGCGTTCCTTGTCAATACCCATTCGAACAAGCTCATTATATATAGCTTGCGCCTCGCTGATATCTTCATTCGTACCCTTACCGCCGGTTGCAATGCATCTACTGTCAGGATTTGATATCAAATATTCATATGCAGCATCTATTCTGCATTTAAGCATCCGTGAGGGACTCTCTCCGTTGACCTTGCAGCCGAGTACAACTACCGTTGAATTCTCAACAGTGGTATCAAATGATGATACAGTCATAGCGCAAACGCAGAGTAATGATATTATACCTACAATATAATATAACACTGTTGCTATAACAGTCAGAATTCCGGCCTTTTTGTATAATGCATTGAAAAGCTTGGGTTTTGCAATAAATATAAGTGCAACCGTCAAAAACGGTAGCGGCCATATCATACCGATATGAACTATACCCAAAAGGACAGGACAGATAATCCACAGCATGAAAAAGATAACTGCACAAAATAATACAATTCTTAATTTACTCATTTTCAAAAAGGGGAGTGGAGAAATATCTCTCTGCTGTGTCCGGCAGTACAGTTACCACCGTTTTCCCCTTGCCAAGCCTCCTTGCCAGTTTTATTGCGGCGGCAACATTCGTGCCGCTGGAGATGCCGCACATGATGCCTTCTTTGCGTGCAAGCTCCTTCGATACAGATATAGCTTCATTGTCAGTTATAATGCAGATCTCATCATAACACTCCGTATCAAGTATCTCAGGTATAAGACCGTCACCAATACCCATTTGAAGATGTGTACCGACAGTGCCGCCGGCAAGAATTGCAGCATTTTCAGGTTCAACTGCCCATACGGTAAGCTCGGGGTTTTGTGCCTTTAATACTGCGCTGATTCCGGTGATAGTGCCACCTGTTCCAATACCTGAGCAAAAACCGTGTATAGGTCCTGCAATCTGCTCTAATATCTCAACGCCGGTGTGGTATTTATGTACCATTGGATTTGCAGGGTTTTCAAATTGCTGCGGAACAAATACATTCGGATCTTCTCTTTGCATTTTCAGTGCGGTTTGCACACATTCCTCAATACAGTCGCCGATATTGCCTGCATCGTGTATTAATATGACATCTGCGCCGTAATGACGGACAAGCTTTCTTCTTTCCTCACTTACCGAGTCCGGCATTATAATGACTGTTTTATATCCTTTGACAGCGCCGACGAGCGCAAGCCCGATGCCCTGATTGCCGCTTGTTGGTTCAATGATGACGGTGTTTTCGTTGATAATTCCTTTTTTCTCTGCATCACATATCATATTATAAGCGGTGCGTGTCTTTATAGAGCCACCGACATTAAGACCTTCAAATTTAACATATATATCGGCGCTGTTTTCGTCAACCAATCTGTTCAACTTGATAATAGGGGTGTGACCTATTGCTTCAAGCACATTGTTATATACCATGATATTTGCTCCCAATTGAATTTACATACATATTGATTATATTATTATTGTTCATAAAATGCAATATTATTTTCATCATTTACTATTGAATTTTCTGCTTATTGCATATATAATAAACCAAAAGGATGTGGTGTTATGATAAAAATGCTTTCTATCGGAAATAGCTTTTCAAATAACGCGCAGCAATGGTTGCATCAAATGTGCGATAGCTGTGGCATTGAAAATGAAACAGTAAATCTTTATATCGGCGGTTGCCCACTTGAGCGTCACTTCAGTAATATTCAAAGCGGTGAAGCGGCGTACAGCTTAGAAAAAAACGGATTATCCACAGGACTTATGGCGGATATAAAAAACACATTGTTGTCCGAAAATTGGGATGTTATCACCTTGCAACAGTCAAGCGATAAATCCGGATTATTTGATACATATACTCCGTATATCACGGACGTTGCAGAGTATGTGCACAAGCTTTGTCCTAATGCTAAAATCGTTATTCATCAGACCTGGGCATATGAACTCGATTCTTCTCATGGTGCTTACGGCAACTACGATCACTCACAGAAAAAAATGTATAATATGCTTTGTGATTGCTATAAAAAGGCATCAAAACTTATCGGCGCTGAGATCATACCTTGTGGTGATGTTATACAGCATATCCGAGAGAATGTGCCTGAATTTGATTATCAAAACGGTGGACTTACATTGAATATAGAAGACGGTTTTCATCTGAATCATCTTTACGGCTGTTATATTGCCGGAGCAGTATTTTTAGAGCGTGTGTTTGGAGGCAATATTCTCGACTGTACGTTTATTCCGTATGAAAACGAAGTATCAGCAGATAAAAAGCTGATAGAGATACTGAAAAATGAAATACATAAGTTTTTAAATTAAGAAAATCCGGCAATTGCCGGATTTTTATTTACATTTTGTTGATTATTAATTGATTGCCTTTTATATCGGATTGTGATATACTTATTAAAAATACATTGATCTGGAGTTTTTTGAATGAGAAAATGTCTTGATTGCGGTGCAGAACTGCATGATACCGATATGAGCTGTACTGCGTGTAACAGCGAAAATCTTTCGCTGATTGAAATACAAAGCGATAATAAACGTCTTGTAACCATATTAGGCATAGTTGCAGCTATCGTTGCAGTTGCCGGCATAGTAGCGAGTGTTGCGTACTATTTGCTTTCAGTGTATATACCTGCTCAACCGGTTAAAAACGGAGTTTACGCTATGATGTCCGGTGATCTTGAGGGATGTATGGAAACCATGCATGAGGAGCTTCGCGGAAATCTTGAAAAACTTGTCGGTACAGAAGATTTTGCTGAGGAATACAAGCAAAGTATCGTTTCCGAATATACCAATACATACGGCGATAACTATAAGATCGAGGTCAAGGCAGTTGATGTATCTTCTATGTCAACCGCAATGATAGCATCATTAAACGAGGAGTTAGATGGAACTACCGAGATCAGCGATGCAAAATATGTTGTGTTGAAAACGAAAATATCGGGGGATAGCGGCGCTGAAAACGTATCTTCACAAACAGGTTGTTCGGTACAGATCAACGGTAAATGGTACTTCTATGAAAATTTGAGTACCGAAAGCGAGGATCAGTAATGGGCAAGGGTACCAGAAAAAGAAAAAACGCAGCTGAGGACGCATTGATCGAACAACAGAATATAGATGCAAGAAATGCAAGGATTAAGAAAAAGGCGTTGATCATATCGGCTGTGGCAATTGTTCTTGCGGTGATTATTGGAATATTTGTTGTTTTTAATGTCGTTTTAAACAGCGGTGTTTTGCTTCGCAACAAAATTGTAATAAGTGCCGGTGACACGCAGGTAGATGCTGCACTTGCTTCGTATTTTGTAAATAAGGAATATAATGATTTTGTAAATAAATATAGCGAAGAAATATCTGATTATATCAATACGGATGAGCCGCTTGACGAGCAAAAGTGTAGTTATGACAGCAGCATTTCATGGGAGCAGTATTTTATAAATCGTGGTAAGGATATTGCATCACAAAATGCTTTGTTGTCAGCTGCGGCTGAAGAGCGTGGTCTTGAGCTGTCACAGCAGGATAAAGACGACATTGAAAGCTCAATCGCCGATCTTGAAACAGCGGCGGCTGAATATGGTGTGAGCTCTGATAAATATGCTTCTATGCTTTTCGGCAGGGGTGTTAAAGCTGATGATGTAAGACGAGGTCTTACAATGAGTGCTCTTTCAGGTAAGTATTACAATGTTCTAATGGACGAATTCGATTTTGCCGAGAGCGAGATAAACGATTATTATACAAAAAATGCGCTTGATTATCAGTATACCGATTTTATAAAGTACACGCTGGATGCAAATTACAGCTACGATGCAGAGGATGAAGAAATCGAAAGTGCAATAGCACTCGCAAAGTCACAAGCAGAATATATTGCAGCAGCAAAAAGCAGAGAAGAATTTGAGCAAAGACTTTTCAATTATCTTGATAAATATGAAAATTTCGATACCGACGATCAAATAACTGAATTCATTGAAAGCTGTGTGCAAACAGAGGTTGCATATAGTAAAACTGCTGACGCAGTATGGGCATTTGGCGATCAGAGGAAGAATGGAGATACTAAGGTTATCGAAACCACGGCTGAAAGCTATACAGTTTACTATCTTATCAGTGGCGCATACCGAATTGAAGAAACATCGGTAGATATTCGACATATTTTTATTAACATCGAAAACTATGACAGTGAGGCTGACGCAAAAGCCAAGGCAGAGGAGATATATTCTGCTGTAAAAAGTGCCGAGGATAAAGATGCTGCTTTTTCAAAATATATGTCCTACAGTGATGATAGTACTACTGGTGAAAACGATGGTGTATATGAGGGCGTTCGCAAGGGTGGATCCGATGAAGCGGCTGATGAATGGTGCTTTGACAGTTCAAGAAAGACAGGTGATATCGGCTTTATTGAAATTGAAGGCGGATACGAAATAGTTATGTTAACCGATATCAATGAAGAATGCTGGAAGGAAGATGTTATTGACGATCTTTCTGCAATTGAGTATAGCGCCCGTCTTGAACAGATGGAGAAGACTTATGACTATACAGTTAACGACGATGCCTTTGATAAAATAAAAATAGAACAATCTTAAAAATAATACTTGACAAAGTGCAAGCATTATGCTATTATAAATAAGCTGTCCGTTCTAAAGACAGTAGGTGTGGCAACACATAATGGTATTTTTACCGCCTACCGAGGAAAGGTACGCATTGAAGCAAGGCATTTTGTCTTGGTAATAATGTGTGTTTTTAACCTTTTCTCGAATTACTTTGAGAAAAGGTTTTCTTTTTTAACGAGCAGTGAGAAAAATTCATTTCGGAGGTGAATATTTTGCCGAGCTCAGCTGTATTAGCACAGAAAGAACAGGTTGTTGCTGAAGTTACAGAAAAACTCAAGGCTGCTTGCGCAGGTGTTGTTGTTAACTACAAGGGTATCAATGTTGCAGATGACACAATTCTTCGTAAAAAGCTTCGTGAAGCAGGTGTTGACTATTTCGTAGTTAAGAACACATTGCTTGGCCGTGCTGCTGATAATGCAGATCTTTCGGGTCTTAAGGATGTACTTGAAGGCACAACAGCAATTGCTCTTTCAACTGAGGATCACGTTGTTGCTGCAAAAATTCTTAATGAGTTTGCAGAGAGCAAGGAAGGTTTCTTTGAGATCAAATCAGGCTTCCTTGATGGTGAGATCATCACAGTTGATAAGATCAAGTATCTTGCAAAGCTTCCTTCAAAGGAAGGTCTTATTGCAAAGCTTATGGGTTGCTTGAAGGCTCCCATCACAAACCTCGTATATTGTCTGGATGCTGTCGCAAAGAAGGACGACGAGGAACAGAGCGCATAATTTGCGTATCAATTTTATTATTTAAAATATATAATTTGGAGGAAAATTAAAATGGCATCAGAAAAAATTACTGCTTTGCTTGAAGAAATCAAAGCACTTTCAATGATCGAAGTTGCAGAGCTTGTTGAAGCTCTCGAAGAAGAATTCGGCGTATCAGCAGCTGCACCGGTTGCAGTTGTAGCAGGTGGCGCTGACGCAGGTGCAGCAGCTGCTGCAGAGAAGACAGAGTTTGATGTAATCCTTGCATCAGCAGGTGCTTCTAAGATTCCGGTAATCAAGGCTGTTCGTGAAGCAACAGGTCTGGGTCTTGCAGAGGCAAAGGCTCTCGTTGACGGCGCTCCGAAAGCAGTTAAAGAGGGTATCTCTAAGGAAGACGCTGAAGCTCTCAAAGCTAAGCTTGAAGAAGCAGGCGCAACTGTTGAACTTAAGTAATTTAAGTTTATATGTGTTTAAAGAGGATGTCGTAAGAGTCGTACTCTAAAGGACAGTAAAAGAGCTGTGTAGAAATTTTCTACACAGCTCTTAATTTTGTCTTATACCGTAACAAGCAGGGAAAATGTACGGCACATTTTCCGCTCGTTAGGAGAACCTAAAACCCTTAACCTATCTAAAAGAACAGCGAACTAAATCACAGTTCAATTTTACAAGCATATTCTTCAAGCAAACGATTAATTTTTTCCTCGTTTTCATAGAATACATCGTCGCACTGTTCTAAAGTTTCCTCCGCTTCTTCGTCTTCCTCTTTTTTCTCTAATATCAAATAAGCTTTATATGCTTTATTCAGATTATTTTTCAGTTCTGCTGACAAGATTTGTTCCAATGCAGAAATTTCTTTGCTTAAATCACCGGTATTTTCAACATCAGTAAAATACTGGTCGTGTCCGCCGTTGTTAACTTGACTTTGATACTCCATAAGTTCGGCATATGGAGAATCTACTTCTCCCTCTACCCATAAATCCCACATTTTATTCCATTTTAATTGTTCTTCGGTTAATTCAACCTTCTTTTTCTTAAAGATATCAAATAAACCCATAAAATCACCTCTAGGTTTATTGTATAAAATTTTAGTTTATTTTTCAAGTGATATTGTGAGACAAGTCTCACAGTGATATTTTTGATAAATCAAAAGTGTTGTTAAAACCTAACGGTTTTAGTGATATTTTATTCGCCTCTAAAACTCGCGAAGTGAATACCACTCGGCGTAAGCCAAATAACACTGCTCTGCAATATAACTCGCCGCAAGGCGAATAAAACTGGCGTTGTA
>JAXJVX010000299.1:0-3529 GCA_036308305.1 Acutalibacteraceae bacterium
AACAAGTGGCGCTATCAGGCAATCACCAAGCGTGATGAATGTTATGACGGTAAAATCACACCGGAGGAGTATGTCGAATGGATGGAAGCGTACTTCCCGAATCGGAAACGGAAAAGTGAATAAAACCGATTTAGGGCTCAATCCAAAGAATAAGTTTATAGGATCTCGCAGTATCTCTTTTGTATTCCTATTTGCAAATGTTAGCATTCTCATTTCGATACCTCCTTAACAATACGAACAAAGGCTTGTTCGAAACTGTCAGTGCCTGCTGCTTCTTTAATCTTATCAGCAGTATCACAAATAAGGAGTTGACCATCTTTCATAATTGCGATGCGGTCAGACAGTGCTTCGGCTTCTTCCATATAGTGTGTTGTCAAAATAATTGTAACTTTTCCTTTGAGAGAACGAATCATATCCCACAAATCACTTCGGGCGAGTACATCTAATCCGAGCGTAGGTTCATCAAGAAATAAGATCTCCGGCTCACTAATCAGTGCCATTGCAATACTCAGCCTACGTTGCCATCCACCGGACAGTTTGCCTGTTTTTTCTTTATAACGTTTTCAAGTCCAAGCAGTTCGGTCAGTTCTGCTATTTTTGAATTTTGCTTGTCCTTTGTGAATCCGTGAACACCGCACATCAATTCAAGATTTTCACGAACAGACAGACCGGGGGCAACTGCTGTTTCTTGCGGAGAAACGGCAATCTGCGATTTCACTGCTGCAGCATCCTTGCAAATACTTTTGCCATTCATAAAAGCATCTCCGCTCGTGGGCTGCGTAAGGCAGGAAAGCATTTTTATGGTTGTTGTTTTGCCCGCACCGTTGACACCAAGCAAAGAAAATAGTTCTCCTTGCTCAATTTGTAGATTTAACCTATCAACTGCGGTTAAATCCTTATACTTCTTCGTTAGGTTAATCGTCTTTATGGCATCCAAATTTCATTTCCTCCATATCAATAATTTAGCAATCATAATTATAACAGCTCATTTCGAGGAAATGTGATTTCTTGTCTTATCGGTTAGTTTTCGTGTCTAATCGGCAAAGATTACTTTGTTGCATCTCCATTCCTTGTTATGTTTCCTCATCAAAAATAGGCTCAACATATTTCTTAATAAATTCAATTCTATCCTTTGCTCTTGGATAGAAAAGAGAAGTAATCGCAACAACAATATTTTTGTCGGAATTAACATAAATAATATTGCCGCCATCGCCCATAGCTGCGTAACCATTATCCTGCTCACCAATCCACCACAAATATCCGTATGGTAAATTACGCTGTTTCCATCTGCTTTGTTCCGATGTACTATCAGCAACCCATTTTTCGGATACAATACGGTTTCCGTTGCAAATACCGCCGTTCAAGAATAGTTGTCCGATTTTAGCCATATCTTTTGGTGAAAGAGTAAGTCCCCAACCTGCTGTATTTACGCCTGTCGGATCTGCTACCCAACCACTTACATCGGTTGCTTTATAGAAATCCATTTGTTCTTCCTTACTGTGAAAAACGACATTTTTCTCAACAGTAATGCCTAATGGAGCAAATAAATTTTCCTTTGCAAAATTGAATACTGATTGTCCTGTTGCTTTCACAAGGATACCTGACAAAATATCGGGTCCTACAATCGGAGCATATCTAAATTCTCCTATATGTCCTTTACCACCTAACATATCAAGCGAAAACTTTACCCAATCACTGCTTGTAAAGTATTTTACATAAGGATTAAACTTGTATTTATAGGGAGCAGTCATTGTAAGTATATCTCTGATCGTGATATTTTGTATCGTTCTTTCACCTTTTTTGATAGCATACTCTGAATAAAATTCTAATACTTTTTGATCAACGCTATCTATACATCCCTTATCTATTGCGATCCCAATCAGTATAGATATAATACTCTTAGTTACAGAAAAAATATGAATACGGTTGGCTTCGGTACAACCATTAAAGTATTTTTCATAAACTGTTTCGCCGTCTTTCATTATGACCATACCTGCCATATTCGCATAGTCTTTGTTAATGATATTTTCCATTCTTTCGATTTGTTCTTGATTCATTTTTTCCTCCCAAAAAGCAGTCTCTAATTTAATACTTGGATATAATCTTTTTCACAGGGTAATAGACCTCAGTGATATTATCATTGACATCAGCAACCTGCGATGGATCGGTCACATAGACTTCAAAGAGTGCATTTGTGCAGTGGTAGCCCTCTCTTTCTGCCCATTCTATTTGTTTAGCATAAACCGAAGAAAGTTCAGAGTACGCTCCTCGTACAATAGTTTTCAAGCATAATCCGGGGCAAAAATCCCTTGTTCCTGTGGCGTATTCTTGTACAGGAATGGCAAACTCTGTATCTAAACCATAGGGAGAATATTCTGAACTATGGAAAAGTACCATTGGTGCGCCATTCATTGTCAACTTATCGACCGCAATCCTTTTAAATAACTTTTCATAACACTTGATATACTCGACAGGATAATCTTCAGCTTGCACCGTTTTCCTAATGGACAAGAGATACATTTTAGGCACATCTACAAGCTGAACATCTATTCCCTCCATATATGACATAATAGATTTTCCCTGTTCAATAGCCGATATGTCGTCCTCTAATTGTGTTAAAATTTGGCTGTAATTATGTACTTGTTTTTCGATTTCCTTTTTCTTGTGAATAAAAGCAAGATATAAATTATCGTCTTGTATTTCTTCCGACTGCAAAATTGCTTTAATTTCTTCTAACGAAAACGAATACGCTTTTAACCGATTGATTAACAACATTTTTTCAAGCTGTTCGATAGCATAGTAGCGATAACCATTTTCGGGATTAACCTCACTTGGTTCAAGTAAGCCTATCTCAGCGTAATAACGAAGCGTCTTTGTTGATACCTTGCATATATTTGAAAATTCTCCGATTGATAACATAATAGTAATCCTCCTTGTCATTGTATAGTATAAACTTTGCCGTAAGGGAAAGGTCAACAGGGATTTTTGGCTCCTAAAATGTACTGTATATATTATATTCATTTGAATAAATGGTATCAACTATGCAAATATGAACTTTTATATCTTGTAAATAGAGATTTAATATCCTAATACAAGAGATTTCAAACCGTTCAACAAGAACTATCATTTCTGTAAAATATAATAGAAGCATTATATAGATACAAGGTGGTGAGTTTATGGACGCAAGAAACAATGACTTTGACTTCGATTTTATGCCGATAGGACAAGCAATAAAGAAAGCAAGAACAGCAAGAGGAATGACAAGAGATGAGCTTTCCCGTATTGTTGACTATGATCCAAGGCATCTGCAAGCGATTTAAAATGAAGGGCAAAAGCCAAGTCTGGAGCTATTCATTCAGCTTGTAACAATATTTGGAGTCTCGGTTGACGAATACATATTCCCTAATAATGAAGTCAAGAAAAGTTCCGTCCGCAGACGCTTAGACGCAGAACTCGACAAACTAAATGATAAAGAGCTATCCGTAGTTGAAGCAACTGTCAGTGGACTATGTAAAGCAAAAGAGTAGGT
>JAXJVX010000300.1:0-14006 GCA_036308305.1 Acutalibacteraceae bacterium
CTTTTATTTTTTAATACTCGCTCATTGTCTTGAGTGAGTTTTCTTGTTTTGAGGAAGTAGAACAAACTCAAACTTTTAACATATCCCGATTAGCTGGAAATTAGCAGAAAATCAGCGTTTTGCTAATCGCCTGCTAATCGAATTCTTAGCAAAATTCTGCTAATTTGCACAGGCGTATGTTCTATCCATAGACTTTTTAAAACTTCTGTGTTATACTTTGTTTGGCAAATAATAATTTTATAGCGAGGAAAGTATGAATCATAAAAAGAAAAAAATAACAATCTTTGTTGTTACCTTAATATTGATATGCGTGTGTATTTTTGCATATCCAAGTTTATATGAATATCAATGTAAAAATCGTTATTTTGAGGATTTTGAAAATAAGATTACAAATGAAATTTTAGAAAGCAATATTGTTATTGTGAAACAAGAGAAAAGGGTAGCAGAAAACATTACAAGTTTTTCTTGGGATGTTGGTGCAAGCGGAGTCGTTTTCGATTCAGAAGATAATACATATTACGCATTAACAGCATATCACGTTGTGAAAGATTTTGAAAACGCAGATTATATTATCATACCATATGGTGTTCCTACATATTCAGAATATAGTAAAAATAGCAAAACTCATATTTCAAACCAAATGTACTATGAACAATTTGAAAAAGCACAATTGGTATTTGCGGATGAAGCATATGATTTAGCAGTGATTTCGTTTAAATCAGAGAAAAAGTTAAAAGTACTCCCAATATGCGAAGATAATCCAAAATATAATGAAGCAATTATGGTTATTAGCAATCCGGAAGGAGAAAGATTTTTTCATTCATATGGCAATATTTGTTCAAAGGATTATTATATATTTGAGAGCAATGATGAACTACCGCCTGTAAGCACATTTAAACATAATGCTTATGAAAGCTATGGAAGTAGCGGAAGTGTAGTGTTGAATAAGAAAATGGAGATAGTTGGCATAAACATAGGGGGCGGTAGGGATTTTATGAATCGATTTAAGTATGGCGTAATGGTTCCTTGTGAATTGATTAGTGAATTCCTTGAAAAATGTAATAAAAATAATACTGAACAACAGACCGAGGTACAAGTGATTAAATAAAGTTATCTTGTGGGAATAAAACCATTTCCCTAATTTTGAACGTCTTGCTAATCGTCTGCTAATCAGTCAGAACAAAACAACTTAAAATAAGCAATAACGGCGTAACACAAGATAACACATTAACCTTAAAAATCCCCTGACAGCAGGGGATTTTTAGGTATCACAAGGGATGCCGTTATCGTTTCCCTCGGTATCTCCTAAGGATTAGTTGTGAGTTCGATTCTCGCAGGGGGTGCCCAAAAGCGCTGAATCAGTAATGTTCAGCGCTTTTGTCATACAATCGATGATCGTATTTTTTATTTATACATTGGAGGAGTACAAATGAAATTATCCAAACGCTAAAAGTAAATCGTATCTGCAATACTGCTTACAGTAGATATAGCTTTGCTTGTAATTTCTATTATAAAAACTAAATTTCGGTTTACAAAACTGCCATAACATCAATCGTTGCAATGTTTAATAGATTGTGCTAAAATATAATAAAAATGATGCCGAATAAAAATGATGTGGTAATATAAATTAATCAAAAATCGAATTAAAAGCAATAGTTGACAATACAATAACTTTGGTGTATATTTACAATAGGTAGTTTTGAAAATTTTAATTCTTTGGAGGAACTGAAAATGGCTTATAAGATAATAAAAATCGACCCCACGCTTGCTTCCTATGAAAAAGATATAGATCTTCGAATGGAGAACTACAAACAAAAGAAAAATGAATTGCTCCGCGGGCAAAACATTGTTGATTTTGCTGATGGATATAAATATTTCGGCTTTCACCGCACAAAGACCGGCTGGGTCTATCGTGAATGGGCACCTGCTGCTGAAAAAATGTATCTTACCGGTGACTTTAATGATTGGGATACATATCTTAATCCCATGAACAGACTTGAAAACGGCGTTTTTGAAATCGAACTTAAAGGCAAAGATGCTTTGCAGATTGGTCAAAAGGTGCAGGCCATCGTTATTCACAACGGGCAGGAGCTACGAAGAATTCCGCTTTATGCAACAAGAGTTGTACAGGATCCGCAAACATACCTTTGGTGTGCAGAAATAGACGATACTCTTACAGAGTACGAATGGACTGATCAAAAATTCAAGACTTGCACAACTCCGCTTATATATGAGTGTCATATTGGTATGGCGCAGGAATCGTATTCTGTTGGTTCATACCTTGAGTTTGCTGAAAATATTTTGCCGAGGATCAAAAAGCTCGGCTATAATACCATTCAGATAATGGCTGTAATGGAGCATCCTTATTACGGCTCATTCGGCTATCAGGTATCCAACTTTTTTGCTGCTTCCTCACGCTACGGCAGCAGCAGAGATTTGAAATATTTAATAAATAAGGCTCATAAAATGGGCATTACAGTACTGCTTGATGTTGTTCACTCGCACGCTGTTAAGAATACCAACGAGGGACTCAATCAGTTTGACGGTACCGAATATCAGTTTTTCCATGCGGGCGGCAAGGGAAACCATAGCGCATGGGACACTAAGCTTTTTAATTACGGCAAAAACGAAGTAATCCACTTTCTTTTGTCTAACCTCAAGTATTGGATGGAGGTATTCCATTTTGATGGTTTCCGCTTTGACGGCGTTACGTCAATGCTTTATCATGATCACGGGCTTGGCAGTGCATTTGTGAATTACGATATGTATTTCTCAATGAATACTGATATTGAGGCTGTAACATATTTGCAGCTTGCAAACGAGCTCATCCACAGCTATAACAAAAAAGCGTTAAGCATTGCAGAGGATATGTCTGGTATGCCCGGCATGTGTATCAAGATCGAGGATGGCGGTATAGGATTTGATTACCGTCTTTCAATGGGTGTGCCGGATTTGTGGATCAAGATGATAAAGGAGTGCCGTGATGAGGATTGGGATATGTATAAGCTCTGGTATGAGCTTTGCGGTCGCCGTCCGAAAGAGAAGAATATCGGCTATTCGGAGTCGCACGATCAGGCGCTTGTAGGGGATAAGACTATAATGTTCCGTCTTTGTGATGCTGAAATGTACCACGGCATGAAGAAATTTGGCAATAATATGGCCGTTGATCGTGGTATTGCGCTTCACAAGATGATACGGCTTATCACAGCGTCACTTGCCGGTGAAGGATATCTCAATTTTATGGGCAATGAGTTCGGCCATCCGGAGTGGATCGATTTTCCGAGAGAGGGCAACGGCTGGAGCTATCATTATTGTCGTCGTCAATGGAGCCTTGTTGATAACGAAACTCTGCGTTTTTGCGAGCTAAACGAATTTGATAAGGCGATGATATCGTTGCTTAAAAAGGAACGAATACTTGCTAAAAAGACAGTCAGTACATGGATACATCAGGGCGACAAGGTCATTATGTACTGTAAGGGTGATGATGCTTTTGCATTTAACTTTAATCCCACACAGTCCTTCGATGGATATTTTGTACCTGTCAAATGTGAAGGCATATATAAAGTCATACTCACAACTGATGATGGCATCTTCGGTGGTTATAACCGTGTTGACAAAGAGTATGAGTATAAAGCAGAAGCTATGCACGATGGAAGAATAGGATTTAAGTGCTATCTGCCTTCACGCAGCGCTATCGTGTTTAAGAAAACAGATGAATAGATTTAAAAGGCATATTTTATTAATACTTTCGCTCATTTTTATTCTTACTTCATGCAACAGAATTAATGATCAGGAATCTGGTATTACTGCTGTTACAGTCTTGGATGAGGATATGATAATCGAGCTTATGCTCGGTGAAAATGAAGAAGAAAACTATTTTGTTGTTGAAACCGACAAAGAATTTTCGATAGCTGATTTGCTTTGCGTTTGTGAGGATAGCGGTGTTGCAGATATAGCTTGTAATATGACTAAGGTCGATAATGTTATTCGTTTTACCGTAAAAGCAGTCGGAGTAGGGGAAACCGAGGTTTATTTCGGCGCAAGAGGGTCGAATATCATATCCGAAAGTGTTAAAATAATTGTAGCAGAGGGCGAATCTGTAACAATAACTACAACAGTTGTGCAGTCTACTGTTCAAACAGATACCGTATTTGCAAATAGTACCTTGGCAACTGATTCTTATGTAGCAGAAAATAATAATACCACTACATCAGTAGCAGCGGCAGATAATTCTCAAGTAGTTTATATTACACCAAGCGGCAAAAAGTATCATTTATCTAAAAGCTGTGCCGGTGCAAATGCAATTGAAACGACATTTCAAGAAGCATCAAAAAGCAGAGAACCCTGTAAGAAATGTGCAAAATGATAAAACCGTTGTGTCGGTATTTCGACACAACGGTTTTGTATATCAATCAGTCGTCATCGCAACAGCAGCGTTTGTGGCAATGATGTCTATGGCAACAATTGCGGCATCGACAGGATTCACAGTCACAATCGTCACAGTCACAGCGTGAACTGCTTCGCTCTGCCGCATCAGCGGTGGCAGCACAAACTACCGATTCCGGAAAATCATTCAGAGTGAGTTCACGCTGCTCGCAACAATTGCTGCTCTCTGCAAGCAAACTTTGATATGAGCAATCCATTTTAACATGTCCTTTCTATAAAACAAAATGCAGTATATAGGCGGGAACGCATAGCCTATATACTGCATTATATTCAAATATTTTGATTTTGTTATTCTTTATCTTCTGTTTCTTCTTTTTCTTCAATATCAGCCCAGAAATACTCTGCATCTTCATAGTCATCATATTCATCATCGTCGGTACTGAATGGATTCCCATCCTGCTCGTTAAGCTCTTTAACAGGATTGCGGCTGAGGTCCGGTTCATCATAGCTGCCTGGCGGATATTCACCGATTACCTCTACCATACCCGTACGCATCCAAATGCTCGGCGTAACTCTTATGGTAAAGCCCCGACCGTTGTTAGCCATCCAGTTTATCATCTCCTGCTCGGGTAGACCGTAAACCGAAAGCAGCGTCATAATTACACCGCCATGAGCACAGATAGCAGTCTCTTTTACACCGGATTTTAATATTTCTTTGATCGTGTTGATAAATGCAATGCAGATGCGCTCTGCAAACTCTTTGTTAGACTCACCGTTAGGCGGAGTAGCACCGTGACGCACCCAATCGTTGAAGGCGGGATCGTCAACAAGCTCTTCTGAGGTCTTTCCTTCAAAATCACCGAAATTACATTCACGCAATCCTTCAACAACAACTGTATCAGCACCATCGAACAAAATATCGGTAGTCTGTTTGCAACGCTTCAGTGGACTTCTGTATATTACCTGCGGATTTCCATAGTTATATTTCTTTTTAAGTTCTTTGAGCTGATTTATACCCTCAGTAGTTATATCAACATCCATACTGCCTACATACTGACCGGTTTTATTTCCTTCAGTCATACCATGGCGTACAAGATGAATTATATAGCTTTTCATATGGTTACCTCCGAAATTTTGTTGTTTGCATTATACAAAAAAATAATTAAAGTTTGTTTAATTTGTCTCTTTACAACTTCAGTATTATTTGATAAAATTATACACCCAGTATAATAAAGGACGAAAGAACAATGGAAAATAAATTTGCTGTAAGAATGAAACTGATAAGGAAAGAAAAGGGCTGGTCACAGAAACTCGCAGCGGCTAATCTTGGTATATCACAAGCGCTACTTTCACATTACGAAAAAGGTATCCGTGAATGCGGACTTGATTTTATCATAAAGGCGTCAGAGGTGTATTCAGTTAGCTGTGATTATCTCCTTGGTGCAACAGACAACTCTGCCGATACCGTCCACAGCGATCCTGATCGCATCGACGAGGATCTAATCGGTTCACCGAAATTACAACAGTCAAAAAAGGATGCTGTCGCATCACTTGATATATTATACAGCATTGCTGCCCGTCTTGGCAACCCCAAATTTCATAATGATTTTAATAATATCATATTCAATTGCATTTACCGCTTGATGCGTGATGTTGATATGTCTATTTCTGATAAGAAGTGCTCACTTTATACGATATCTCCATCAAAAGCTTTGCTTTATTCGGAGGCACTTGCAAAAAAGAGTGAGGTACAGCTTATTCAGGCTATTTCAGATATGAATACTGATGCAGTAATTGATGAAAAACAGATAAGAAATGACTATAAAAATACATATCAATCACTTTTTTCTGTAATTTGTAGTGTAGAATCGCAATTTAAGCGTTGACAAATCAAATTCTTGAATATATAATAAATATATTATAAATTTTAAAAGCTTTGATGGGGACACGTCACAGTGCTTAGTTTTTCAAAGAGAGTCGTCGGTTGGTGTAAGGCGGCAAAAGCGGCAATTTGTGTTCATCACCCCTGAGCCGACTGCTGAAACGATGGTTTTTGGATTAAGCGTGTCCGGGTTGCTTTCACGTTAAGAAAGCAGGTGTTATGTTTGTAGCACCGTTGAGTGGCCTTATTTCAGGCAATAAGAGTGGTACCACGGAGTTTTATGCTTCGTCTCTTGAATTTAAGAGACGGAGCTTATTTTATTTTAAGGAGAAAATATTATGCTTACACTTGATAAGATCTATCATGCATCGTATGTTTTGAAGGATGTTGTAAAAAAGACTGATTTGATAAAAGCGCCTTCAATAAACAATGATTGTGATGTTTATCTTAAACCTGAATGCTTGCAAAATACAGGATCTTTTAAATTGCGTGGCTCGGGTTATATGATCTCGCAGCTTACAGATGAGGAGAAAAAACGCGGTGTTATCGCTTGCAGCGCAGGCAACCATGCACAAGGGGTTGCTCTCGCAGCCAAAAAATACGGAATTCCTGCTCTTATCTGCTTGCCTGACGGTGCGCCTATTTCCAAGGTCGAGGCAACTAAATCATATGGAGCCGAAGTATGCATGGTCAAGGGCGTTTATGATGATGCATATAAAAAGGCTATTGAATTACGTGATGAAAAAGGATACACCTTCGTTCATCCGTTTGACGATGAAAATGTTATTGCAGGTCAGGGAACTATCGGTATCGAGATACTTGAAGAGTTGCCTGATGCTGATGCAGTTGTAGTTCCTATTGGCGGCGGCGGACTTATATCCGGTGTTGCACTGGCAATCAAGAAACTCCGTCCTGAGTGCAAGGTGTACGGTGTTCAGGCAGCAGGTGCGCCAAGTATGTATAATTCAGTGAAAAGCGGCGAGATACAGCGTCTTGATTCTGTTTCTACCATTGCGGACGGTATTGCAGTAAAAGAACCGGGAGAGAATACTTTTAAGTATGTCAGCGAGTATGTTGACGATATTGTTACTGTAACTGAAGACGAAATTTCTTCTGCAATACTTCATATGATTGAAAAGTATAAAACTGTTGCAGAGGGTGCAGGTGCGGTTTCTGTTGCAGCTGTAATGTTTGATAAGCTTCCTGTTAAAGGAAAGAAGGTAGTATGTGTAGTTTCAGGCGGTAATATCGATGTTACTATCCTTTCCCGTGTTATTACACGCGGTCTTATGAAATCAGGCAGATCTACCAGTCTTTGTATCGAACTTATGGATAAACCCGGTCAGCTTAAGGATGTTTCAAGAATTATTGCAGATTGCGGCGGCAATGTTACATCGGTACATCATGAACGTGCAAGCGAAACTGCTGATATAAACGGTTGCTTTTTGCGTATTCGTATGGAAACAAGGAATTACGAGCATGTTAAACAAATCGAATCTGCCCTAAAAAAAGAGGGATTTAAAATTGTAAATCATTAAAGGAGATATAGAGTTATGAGTGAAAAAGTTTACACTAAAAATGCACCGGACGCCATCGGCCCGTATTCACAAGCTATAAAGAGCGGAAGTCTTGTATTTACATCAGGTCAGATAGCTATTGATCCTGAAAAAGGAGAAGTAGTTGCAACGACTATTGAAGAGCAAACCGAGCAAGTCTGCAAAAACCTTTGTGAGGTACTTAAAGCCGCAGGAACAGATATTACAAAGGCTGTGAAAACTGTTTGCTTTTTAAAGAATATGGATGACTTTGCTTCATTTAATACGGTTTACGGCAAATACTTTACAGGGAAACCTGCAAGAAGCTGTGTAGCTGTAAAACAACTCCCAAAGGATGTGCTTGTAGAAGTTGAGGTAATAGCAGAGCTTTAATTGTCTGCTTATTCTGTGCGTGGCTTTGGTCACGCACTTTTGCTAGGTGATAAGATATGAAATTATTATTTAAACAAAGACTGTTTTCATGGTTTGACAGCTATGATGTTTATGATGAATCAGGCACAGCTGTATATACCGTTAAAGGCCAACTTTCCTGGGGACATTGCTTGAAAATATATGATGTATGCGGTTATGAGATCGGAACTGTAAAAGAGCGATTATTTACCTTTTTGCCCAAATTTGAAATGTATTTTGGTGAACGGTATGTTGGATGTATAAGTAAAGAATTTACCTTTTTTAAACCGAAATATAATATTGATTGTAACGGTTGGCACGTTGAGGGTAATTTTTTTGAATGGGATTATAATATCATTGATTCTCAAGGGCGCAGTGTTGCAACCGTATCCAAGGAGTTGTTTAACTGGACGGATACCTATGTGATCGATGTTGATGATCCGCAGAATGCACTATGTGCACTGATGCTTGTGCTTGCAATAGATGCCGAAAAATGCTCAAGAAATGATTGAGGGGAAAATAAATGCCTTTTGATTATAAGAAAGAATACAAAGAGTTTTATATTCCGCCGAAACAACCGAGCATCGTCACTGTGCCGCCGATGAATTATCTTGCGGTTCGAGGTAAAGGCGATCCAAACGATGAGAACGGCGAGTACAAGGCAACTATCAGTCTGCTTTACGGCATTGCATTTACCGTTAAAATGAGTAAAATGGGTACTCATAAAATTGAAGGCTACTTTGATTATGTGGTTCCGCCGCTTGAAGGCTTCTGGTGGCAGGACGGTGTTAAAGGCATTGATTATCAACACAAGGAAACTTTAAACTTCATTTCGTTGATCCGCTTGCCGGACTTTGTTACCAAGGATGATTTTGACTGGGCTGTAGCTGAAGCAACTCGTAAGAAGAAAACCGATTTTAGTTCGGTTGAATTTCTAACATATAACGAGGGAGAGTGCGTACAGTGTATGCACATCGGCCCTTATGATAACGAACCCCAAACTGTTGCGACAATGCACGAATTTGCCAAGCAAAACGGTTATGTACTTGATATCTCTGACACACGTTATCATCATGAGATATATCTTTCCGATCCGAGAAAGTGTGATATCTGTAAGCTTAGAACAGTTGTGCGTCATCCGATAAAGAAAGTGTAAATAAGATCCGTGAGAGACTGTTTAAAAAAACTGCTCTCACGGATTTTGCTTTTTATCGTGTTAATGTTCCGCCTTCAACGTGCTGAATTATCAGTATCTTTTCCTCAGCAAGAGTTTCTGTATTGATATACACTAAAATATCCTGACCGTCCTTTGTGCAGGCAAATTCATAGCAATCATATTCATAGTTTCCGTCTGAAAGAATTATTACACGACTTTGCGAATTCACGGTAAGCTTATCGGATATCTTTGCTTTAGCTTCATCAGCGGTATGGGCGGCGGTTTTAATTTCTCTGTTTTTATGGTGCATTAAAAAACCTCTTGCCTCAATGCTTGCTATATCACCGTCATCAAGTGAAACACCTACCTTAACAAGCTGGCTGTAAACTGTTACTCCGTCAATTTCTCTGGCAAGATTTACGGTGCATATCCCCTCATCAATTATATAATAGCTTTCTGAAAAATCGCATTTATATAGCTCTTTGGCATAAGATTTAGCTATCTTTACTGCTTTTTCTGCGGTAACATCCTGCTCATCTGCTGACTGACGAATATTTGCATACAGACAGTAACCACCGGACTTTGTGATAGCACAATAACCTTCTCCGCTTGTGAAAAGGTAAGACGGCATACTGCTTTGCTCGTCACCGTTATGAGTGATTTCATTTATATCAGTATCAAGGATCTCTGCTGCGATCCTCTTTGCCGTATCAACGCTGACAGGTGAGGAGTTCTCAAGATATGCCGGCGTTTGTGCATCAATATGATCGGAAAACGGGCCGTCATATATAAGCTCACCGTAGGTCTGTACAGACTGTGAAACATCTTCAGCACCGGAATTTAACGTTGAATTTGCGGCATCCTCAATGCTTTCAACATCAGTTCGTATTTCGCCGAGCCAATTATCGTTGTTATCCATATCTGTCTGCAATCCATCTATTGCCTCGGTAAGATTTGATGAGTATTCCTTAAGACTTTCCAAATTATTATAATCATTGTCATCAAGCTCACCGCCGGTGCTGACCTTTTTTGCAAGCGATAGTGAATAGTTGCCAACCTGTGAAAGATAACGGTATATCCCGTCGGTATAGTCAGCTGATACCGGTAACTGTGCAAGACACTCTTTTGCGGCGCCGCTGAGCCTTGCACATTCAGCAGATAGAGAACATAGTGATGCGGCGGTATTTGTATATAACTCTTTTTGCAGCACCGTATCTATTTCAGAAAGATAATCGGAAAGATCAATAAGCGCAGAATTGTAGCGGTTTGCAATCTGTTCTTCGTAGTTTTTTACATTTCCGCTTAACTTCAGTATATATCCAAATAGCGACAGGAAAACAGCTACAGAAAATGCGATAAGCCTTATAAATGTGCGTTTTTTTATATGCATAATAAATCACCTGTATTTATGTTTTTTCATATTGTTACCGATACGGGTGAAAATATCCAAAAACGGTCAGATAAAGTATGACATCCTTAACGGAGTATTATAAAAATTGAGTGGGATAGCAGAAAATACAGCCATTTGTCCTATTTTTATGCCTCCTTGTTTGTTGAATTTCAACATATTTATTATGCTGCAATAACATTCAAGTCAATATTGAGCAAAATTTAAGAGCTGTGATAAACAGCTCTTAAACTTTAATTATTGTAGTTGTCAAGAAATGAATATTCCTTACCGCCTGTCTTGTAGCCCGGCATAGTGTCAAGGCATACTGCGTGTATACTGTTGAATATACTGCGTTCAATAAGCGGATTTGTCTTTTTCAGCTCACGGAGCAACTGTTTAATTTCAAGACGCTTTGATTCACCGTATCCATCTTTGCCGTAGTTCCTTTCGGTAAATCGGCAGGCGCACTGTAAAAAATCGAGATCATTATATCGTTTCCACGCAAGAACGGCATCCTCATGTATGCAATACATCGGGCGTATAAGCTCCATACCCTCAAAATTCTGCGAGTGCAGCTTTGGCAACATAGCCTGTATTTGTGAACCATAGAACATACCCATAACAGTGGTTTCAATAACATCACTGAAATGATGTCCGAGTGCGATTTTATTGCAGCCAAGCTCTTTAGCTTTGTTGTACAGATGACCTCGTCTCATTCTTGCACAGAGATAGCAGGGTGATTTATCAACGCTGTCAGCAACCTCGAAAATATCTGTTTCAAATATCGTTATCGGTATTTCGAGCAGCCTTGCATTGCTGATAATCTTTTGGCGGTTTGCCTCATTATAACCGGGGTCCATCACAAGAAACTGCAGTTCAAATGGTATATCGCTGTGGCGATGCAATTGCTGCATTAGCTTTGCCATCAGCATTGAATCCTTGCCGCCGGATATGCATACGGCTATTTTGTCGCCGCTGTTTATCAGGTCGTACCGCTTAACCGCTTCTACAAACGGATTCCATATCTCCTTACGGTACTTTTTGGTTATACTGCGCTCAATAAGCTGCACAGGTGTCAGTTCTCTCTTCACTTTATCAGATCCTTTATTACTTCCGATGCGACTATCAGCCCTACGACCGACGGTACAAATGCAATGCTGCCGGGCACCCGTTCGTTTGAATTACCACTTGGCTTGATTGCAGGCTCTTTTGAATATACGACCTTTAATTTTTCTATTGCTCGTTGTTTTAACTCGCGACGCATAACTCTTGCAAGAGGACATACAGACGTGCTGTATATATCCGCAACCTCAAATGCGGTTGGGTCCAGTTTGTTGCCCGCACCCATTGAGCTTATAACAGGCACTCCTGCCTTTGTTGCTTTCACGATAATATCTATTTTTGCGCTGATAGTATCGACTGCGTCAATTATATAATCATATTCCGAAAAATCGAATATACCGGCGGTTTCCGGCAGATAAAACACATTGTGCATATTTACTTTGATATCAGGATTGATGCTGATAACACGCTCTGCTGCCACTTCTGTTTTTTGTTTGCCGATGGTGTTATGCGTTGCAATAATCTGACGGTTGATATTTGTAATGCTTACTGTATCGTTGTCGATCAAATCAATTGCACCTATACCGCTTCTGGCAAGTGCTTCAACTGCATATCCGCCAACACCACCGACACCGAAAACCGCGACCCGTGCATTTTTGAGCTTGTTTAATGCATCAACGCCGATAAGCATTTCGGTTCTTGAAAATTCGTGTTCCATATATTAATTACCTTTTTACATTGCCGACATCGGTTACTATATTATATCCGATAGCAGACATATTTCTTTTAAGCGAAGCAAGACTTTCGGCAGCCTCATCGCCTGTTGAGATCTTGTTTTCATAGAGCATGTAAAGCTTTCGCACACGCAGAGGGGAGAGGTTTGGCATAACAACATTAGCCCCTGCTTTTATTCCTGCTTCACGCCCTTTGGGTCTTATCGTACCGAGTGCCGTTGTTGCCGGTATCAGCGCATAAGGAAACATAAGACGCAATATCGAGATAAGCCGCAGCGTCATTTCATAACTGCCGTTTGGAAAATTACTAAACGGTGTTTTTTCATGCCGTAAAAATGGGCCTATCCCAATCATATCAGGCTGTAGTTCTTGCAAGAAGCGAAGGTCTGCTACTATATTATTTAGCGTCTGATATGGGGAACCTACCATAAAACCTGATCCTACCTGATAGCCAAGCTCTTTTAAATCATATAGGCATCGCTTACGATTTTGCAGACTCATATTATCGGGATGCAGCCTTGTATAGTGTTCTTCAGTTGCAGTTTCATGACGAAGCAGATAACGGTCAGCACCGGCGTTGCGGTAATCAGTATAGCTTTGTCTTGGCTTTTCTCCTATCGAAAGGGTAATGGCACAATCGGGATAATGTTGTTTGATAGAGTATACAATATCGCAGATATCCTTATCGGTGTAGGTGAGATCCTCACCACCCTGTAAAACGAAGGTACGAAAGCCTAATATATACCCTTCTTGGCAGCATTTTAGTATCTCGTTTTTGGTGAGTCTATACCGCACAGAGTTCTTATTTCCGGCTCTTATACCGCAGTAGTAGCAGTTGTTTTTGCAGTGGTTGGAAAACTCAATAAGTCCTCTTATATATACCTTGTTTTCGTAATGTGCCTTACGCACTTCATCAGCTTTTTTGTATAGGTATTCATCGTCAAAATCAGATTTTAATAAAACAGAAAGCTCGCTGTCAGTTAATGTTTTTTCGTTTACTAATTTATCAATTAATTTCTTCATCTGTTTCCTCAAGGTGTTGATTTATAAAAATAATTGTATATCATTAGCTTTGGCTTGTCAAGTTTAAGGATAATGGAAAAGAGCCTTTTACCGGCTCTTTTCATAACGATCTATTCAATTACAACTGTTGTTATTGAATGAGCAGGAAGTATATTTTTAGATACATACTCATTCATACGAAGGCTGGTTTTGTGATCACGATCATCAAGATTTGCTATCACCGCAATTATCTTACCATCGGGATTACGGAACGCAGCAATGCTGATTAAATCAGCAAATGTTGTTGTACCGAGGCGCAACGCATCACGCTCAATGAATTTTGAAAAATGTGCGACTGCATAATAGTGATCTTTGATTTCAAGCGAGTCTTTCTTTGAATTGTAATGGACAACCGCCTTACAACCGCCGCCTCTTGCATGATATGGGC